>JAKMFG010000126.1 GCA_022425565.1 Alphaproteobacteria bacterium | reverse complement strand
CCTTGTCGTTATCTGTTTGTCCGATATCCGGCATGGCCCCGTCCAGCGTGGTGGCAGACAGGCATGACCCTAGCGGCTGGCAAGCTCGCTCTTGATGCCGGCGATGGCCTTGCCAGGGTTCAGCCCCTTCGGACAGGTCTTCGCACAGTTCATGATGGTGTGGCAACGATACAGCGCAAAGCTGTCGTCAAGCGCGTCGAGCCGCTCATCGGTGCTGTCATCACGGCTGTCGGCAACCCAGCGATAGGCCTGCAGCAGCACCGCCGGACCCAGATATTCGTCACTGTTCCACCAGTAGCTCGGGCATGCCGTCGAGCAGCTGAAGCAAAGAACGCATTCCCACAATCCGTCGAGTTTCTCGCGCTCGTCCGGCGACTGGAGGCGCTCTCCACCCTCGGGCGCGTCCTTGTCTGACTTCAGCCAGGGTTCGATCGAGGCCAGCTGGCGATAGGCGTTGCTCAGGTCGGGAACAAGATCCTTTACCACCGGCATGTGCGGCAGCGGGAAGATTTTCACCTCGCCCTTCACCTCGTCGATGCTTTTCAGGCAGGCCAGTGTGTTGGTGCCGTCGATGTTCATCGAACAAGAGCCACAGATTCCTTCGCGGCAGGAGCGGCGGAAGGTCAGGCTGCTGTCCTGTTCGCTCTTGATCTTGATCAGCGCGTCCAGAACCATCGGCCCGCAATCGTCGAGATCGACCTCGAACTTGTCGAGCCGCGGGTTCTCGTCATCGTCGGGTGACCAGCGATAGATCTGGAACACACGGACGTTTGACGAGCCTCCCGGCGCCTTGTGATAGGCGCCTGAAGACATTTTCGAATTCGCAGGCAGGGTAAATTCCGCCATCGTCAAAGCTCCCCCAGTGACGTGTCTGTCAGGCCTCAGTAGACGCGCGGTGCCGGCGGGATCGGCGCCACATCGTTGCTGAGCGTGTTCATCACCACACCACGATAGTCGAGGCGTGACTTGTTATTTTCGTCAAGCCACATGACGGTATGCTTCATCCAGTTCTCGTCATCACGCTCCGGCCAGTTCTCATGTGCATGCGCACCGCGCGATTCCTCGCGCTGGTCGGCAGACCGGATGGTGACGAGCGCCTGGCCCATCAGGTTCTCGAGCTCCAGCGATTCGATCAGATCGGTGTTCCAGATCAGCGACTGGTCCTTCACCCCGATACGGCCCATCTTCGCGGCGATCTTGTCCATGCTGGCGACACCGTCCGAAAGGCTGTCTGTCGAACGGAAGACGGCAGCATGACGCTGCATCGCCTGTTGCATCTCGAAACGAATTTCAGCAGCGCCAACATCACCCTTGGCATGGCGCATCCGGTCGAACCTGTCGAGTGCCTTTTCAGTGGCTTCCTGCGGCGCGCTGCGCGCGGTGCCGCCGGGCGTGCAGGTCTCGGCTGCGCGGTGCGCGGCAGCACGGCCGAACACCACGATGTCGAGAAGCGAATTGGTGCCAAGACGGTTGGCGCCATGGACCGACACGCAGGCTGCCTCGCCGATGGCCATCAGGCCCGGCACGGTCGCGCTGTCGTCTCCGTTTGCGGCCGAAATGACCTCACCGTGATAGTTTGTCGGAATGCCACCCATATTGTAATGCACGGTCGGCAGCACCGGGATCGGCTCGCGGGTCACATCGACGCCGCAGAAAATCTTTGCCGTCTCGGTGATGCCCGGAAGCCGCTGGTGCAGCGTGTCGGCATCGATATGCTCGAGATGCAGCATGATGTGATCCTTGTTCGGGCCCACACCGCGGCCTTCATTGATCTCGATCGTCATGGCGCGGCTGACGACATCGCGGCTCGCAAGGTCCTTGGCCGTCGGCGCAAACCGCTCCATGAAACGCTCGCCCTCGGAATTGGTCAGATAACCGCCTTCACCGCGCGCGCCTTCCGTAATCAGCACGCCGGCACCATAAACCCCGGTCGGATGGAACTGCACGAACTCCATGTCCTGGAGCGGCAGGCCGGCGCGAAGCGCCATTGCATTGCCGTCGCCGGTACAGGTGTGCGCCGAGGTGCAGGAGAAATAGACCCGGCCGTAACCGCCCGTCGCCAGAACAGTCTGCTGGCCCCAGAAACGGTGCAGCGAGCCGTCTTCCATGCACAGCGCGATAATGCCAGCGCATTCGCCATCTTCGTTCATCAGCAGGTCGAGCGCAAAATACTCGATATGGAAATGCGCCTTGTGCTTCAGGCACTGCTGGTAAAGCGTATGGAGGATGGCGTGTCCGGTGCGGTCGGCGGCAGCGCAGGCACGGCGCGCCATCGACTTTCCATAGTCCAGCGTATGGCCGCCGAACGGACGCTGGTAAATCTTGCCTTCCTCGGTCCGCGAGAAGGGAACGCCGTAATTTTCGAGTTCAATCACCGAAGGAATGGCGTTGCGGCACATATATTCGATTGCGTCCTGGTCGCCGAGCCAGTCCGACCCCTTGACGGTGTCGTACATATGGTACTGCCAGTTGTCGCCCTCGCCCATATTGTTGAGCGCGGCACCAATACCGCCCTGCGCGGCAACCGTGTGCGAGCGGGTCGGAAAAACCTTGGTGATACAGGCAGTGTTCAGACCTGCCGCGGCCATGCCAAGCGTCGCGCGAAGACCGGCACCGCCGGCGCCAACGACGACGACGTCATAATGGTGATCTGTAATCTCGTAAGCCGACATACGCCCGCCCTTCTATATACCTGTCCAGACCAGTGGTACGCCTAAAGCGCGATCCGCCAAATGGCCCACAATGTGGCCAGTCCGGTAATTGCCATTGCCGCCCGCATGGCCACGAGAGCCAGCTGACGGCCGCCCTTGATGGTGATGTAATCCTCGATCACCACCTGCAGGCCGAGAGTTCCGTGCCAGAGCCCGACTGTGACGAGCACCGCCAGCGCCAGCGCGTTGGCAGGGTGTCCGACAAGCGCCGTCGCACCTTCAAAATCAAGGCCGCCAAGACTGGCCAGCAGCACGGTGAAATAGGTCATCAATGCAAGCACGAGGACCGCGCTGTAACGCTGCCAGCGCCAGTGAGAAACGCCGGAATGCCGCCGCCTGTGCTCAATGCCTGCTGGATATTCCGCCATCGCGCCGCCCTCTACATCCACACAGCGGCCCAGAGGCCCGCCGTCAGAACCATCGTCAGGAACAGCACGATATGGCCATTCCTGTAGACTTCGGGGATCGTCAGCCCGTGGCCGAGGTCCCATGCCAGATGCCTAATTCCATTGAGTCCATGATAGATCAGCGCTGCCGAATAACCGAATAGGACAAATTGCCCCAAAGGATGCGCCAGCAGGCCTGCCGGCATCGCATAGCTTTCTGCGCCGAGCGCCAGCGCGACCAGCCAGGCGGCAAGAAGAATTGTTCCTGTCGTCAGCGCAATACCGGACGCGCGATGTGCGATCGACATCATGGAAGTAAGCTGTGGCCGATACACCTGAAGGTGTGGCGACAGCGGACGTGTCCTCGCCATGAGGTATTCCTTTTTTTAGCAGGTTGGCACCTGCGCGAAATTTATGGTGAAAGGTGGATGTTAGTCAATGTGAAAGCAGGGAAGTTCACATGATCTGCGCCGGTTACAGAAGATTTCATTTGCCTCGTTCCCTGATTCCGGTGACAACTCGGCGATGATGAAACAGGTTCTTTCCATCCAGTCATCGGTCGCCGCCGGCTTTGTCGGCAACACCGTCGCAGGACCGGTGCTGACCGCGCTCGGGCAGCATCCATTGCTGGTCGATACGGTGATGCTTGCCGCCCATCCGGGATACGGAAACCGCGCTGGCGGCGCGATTCCAGACGATATCCTTGCTTCTGTCCTCGACGGCATCCTGAGCCTCACGGACACATCCGGCGTCACCATCGTCACCAGCGGTTATCTGGGAAGCGCCGGGCAGGTGGCAGGCATCGCGGCGTTCGTCGATGGCTGGCGCGATGCCACCAGCGGAACCTATATCCTCGACCCGGTTCTGGGTGACGGCGGGCGGCTTTATGTCGCGCAGGAAATCGCCGACGCAATGATGGCCGAACTGCTGCCACGGGCCGATATCATCACGCCGAATCACTATGAGCTGTCTTATTTGTCAGGCCGGGATGTCGGCGGGCAGGACGACAGCGCCCATGCTGCCGGAGAGCTGATCGACCTCTATGGCCTGAAGGCCGTCATCACCACGGGCGTGGTCGAGGACGGCCACACAGGTGATCTTCTGGTCACGGCGGATAGTGCTGCCAATTGGCAGGCCGCCGGTGATGCCGGAAAGAATGTGGCTGGTGGCGGTGATTTGCTGACGGCGCTTTTGGCCGGGCTGCTTAATCTGGGCTATCCGCTCAGCGATGCGTTCGAGGCTGCCAGCCACACGGCGCAATCGGTCATTGCAGCAAGCCCTGACGGACGCGACCTATCGCTTCTGGAATCACTCGAGACAGTGAGGGCGCTGGCTCGCTGACCAGCGATCTGCCAGTCAGCGTGCCTGCCTAGCGACCCGACAGACCACGCTCGACGACAAGCTCTGCAATCTGGACGGAATTCAGCGCCGCACCCTTGCGAAGATTGTCCGACACGCACCAGAACACCATGCCGTTCTCGACGGTAGGATCCTTGCGGATCCGGCTGATGAAGACAGCGTCTTCGCCGGCACATTCATGCGGCGTGACATAGCCCTCATTCGCACGGTGATCGACCACGGTGACACCCGGCGCCTCGCGGAGCAGGTCACGGAACCCTTTTTCCGTCATCGGCCTGTCGGTCTCGATGAACACAGCCTCGCTGTGGCCGATGAAGACCGGAATGCGAACACAATGCGCGACCAGCTCGATCGACGGATCGAGAATCTTCTTCGTCTCCACCGTCATCTTCCACTCTTCCTTGGTGAAGCCGTCATCAAGGAAGCTGTCGATATGCGGGATCGCGTTAAAGGCGATCTGCTTGGTGAACTTCTCGGGCTGCACCACGTCATTCACATAGATGCCACGCGTCTGGTTGAACAGCTCGTCCATGCCGTCCTTGCCGGCACCCGAGGTCGCCTGATAGGTCGACACCACGACGCGGCGCACGCCAAAGGCGTCATGCACCGGCTTCAGCGCCACGACGAGCTGGGCGGTCGAGCAGTTCGGGTTGGCGATGATGTTGCGCCCGCCATTTGCCGGGAGTGCGCCTTCGACCGTGTCAGGATTGACCTCCGGCACGATCAGCGGCACATCATCTTCCATGCGGAAGGCGGATGAATTGTCGATAACGATGCAGCCGGCCTCGCCTGCCTTCGGGGCAACAGCCTTGGAGGTGTCGCCGCCTGCCGAGAACAGGGCGATGTCGGCTTCACCGAAATCGAACTTGTCGAGGGCGCCGATGGTCAGCACGTCATCCTCGCCATAGGACACCTCGCGCCCTGTCGAGCGCGACGAGGCAAGGGCATGCACCTTGTCCGCCGGAAAATTCCTCTCGGCAAGTGTCTGCAGCATCTCGCGTCCGACAGCGCCTGTGGCGCCGACAACAGCAACTCTGTATCCCATCTCTATCCTCGTTTTCCGCCCGGCTTCATACAAGCTGGCAGTTCGGTCTCATATGGCCGGCGGCACTAGCGCGCCAGCCTGTCCATCGCATCCAGCACGGCCGCGGTCATGCCGTCGGTGCCGGTTTCGGTGCAGCCCGGGGTCATGATGTCGCCAGTGCGGGTCGATTGCAGCGCCCGGTCAACGGCCGCCTCGAGAAGATCAGCCTCGGCACCCTGGCCGAAGCTGTAGCGAAGCAGCATCGCAAAGCTCATGAACTGGGCCAGCGGATTGGCGACGCCCTTGCCGGCGATGTCTGGTGCCGACCCGTGCACGGGCTCGTACATTGCCTTGGGAAGGCCGGTCTCGGGGTCCGGCGCACCGAGCGACGCCGACGGCAGCATGCCGAGCGATCCGGTGAGCATCGCGGCACAGTCGGACAGCAGGTCGCCAAACAGATTGTCGGTGACGATCACATCGAACTGCTTGGGGTTGCGGACAAGCTGCATGGCACAGTTGTCGGCATACATATGGCCAAGCTCGACGCCGTCACCCTCGGCGGCGTGAAGCGCGGTCATCACCTGACGCCAGAGAATGCCGGAATGCATCACATTCGACTTTTCGACCGAGGTCAGCTTGCCACCACGCTTGCGCGCAAGGTCCATGCCGACACGGCCGATCCGCTCGATCTCGGGCGTGGTATAGGCGTTGGTGTCATAGCCCTTGCGCGTGCCGTCAGCCAGATCATCGATGCCACGCGGCTCGGCGAAATAGGACCCGCCGCACAGCTCGCGAAGGATCATGATATCGAGGCCGGAAACGACATCCGGCTTCAGCGTGGATGCGTCGACAAGCGAAGGAAAGACAATGGCCGGGCGCAGGTTGGCAAACAGGTCCATTTCCTTGCGCAATGCCAGAAGGCCGCGCTCGGGCTTCAGCTCAAAGGCCAGATCATCATAGGCCGGGCCGCCAACGGCACCGAACAGCACGGCGTCGGACGCAATCGAATCTGCAAGTGTCTCGTCGGTCAGCGGCGTGCCGTGCACGTCATAGGCCGCGCCGCCGACAAGGCCTTCCTGCATATCGAAATCGATCGACCTGTGCTTGGCCAGCCAGTCGATGATCTTCATGTTGGCTGCCATGATTTCGGTGCCGATTCCATCACCTGGAAGCACCATGATTTTGCGGTTCGATGCCATGAGCTGATCCTGCCCCCGATTGGTCTGGTCTGTGGTCTGGTTTCTGGTCTTGTGTCCGGTCTTGTGTCCGGTCTGGCGAGATCGCCGGCCGGCCGCTAGAGCCAGGGCTTTTCTTCGGATCGGGTTGCCTCGAAACTGTCGATCGATCCGCTCTTCTCCATGGTCAGGCCAATATCGTCCAGCCCCTCGAGAAGGCACTTTTTTCGGAACGGGTCGATTTCGAAACTGACCTCCACGCCGTTCGGACGGCGGATGGTCTGCTTCACGAGATCGATCGAGAGCTCAGGGTTCTCGACATCGGCCGCATCGGCCATCAGCGCGTCGCGTTCATCCGCAGAAACGGTGATCGGCAGAATGCCGTTCTTGAAGCAGTTATTGTAGAAGATATCGGCGAAACTGGTCGAGATCACACAGCGAATGCCGAAATCGAGAAGCGCCCAGGGCGCGTGCTCGCGGCTCGACCCGCAGCCGAAATTGTCACCGGCAACGATGATCTCCGCGCCGCGATAAGGCTCGCGGTTCAGTACGAAATCGGCAATTTCCTCGCCATCCTGCGTGAAGCGCATCTCGTCGAACAGGTTCGCACCCAGCCCCGACCGCTTGATGGTCTTCAGGAACTGCTTCGGGATGATCATATCGGTGTCGATATTGAGGATGTTGAGCGGCGCGGCGACGCCGGCCAGCTGGTCAAATTTCTTCATGATTCACTCCCTGCCGCTCAGCCCTGGAACTCGCGAATATCGGTCAGGTGACCGGTCACAGCAGCAGCAGCAGCCATTTCCGGGCTGACCAGATGCGTGCGTCCGCCGCGTCCCTGGCGGCCTTCAAAATTGCGGTTCGAGGTCGAGGCGCAGCGCTCGCCCTCGGACAGCTTGTCCGCGTTCATGGCAAGGCACATCGAACATCCCGGCTCGCGCCATTCAAAACCGGCAGCCATAAACACCTTGTCGAGTCCCTCGGCCTCGGCCTGCTCCTTTACAAGGCCCGAGCCCGGAACGACCATCGCGCGGATGCCGTCGGCAACCTTGTGGCCCTCGGCAACGGACGCGGCCGATCGCAGATCCTCGATCCGGCTGTTGGTGCAGGACCCGATAAAGACCGTGTCGATCTTCACATCGGTCAGCTTCTGGCCGGCGGTCAGGCCCATATAGTCGATGGCCCGCTGTAGTTTGGCCCGCTTTGCCTGATCCTTCTCCTTGTCGGGATCGGGAACCGAATCGGTAATCGGCAGCGCGTCCTCAGGCGAGGTGCCCCAGGTCACGGTCGGCGCAATCTCAGCGGCGGGAAGCACGATCTCGGTGTCATAGTTGGCACCTTCGTCGGACGGCAGCGAGCGCCAGTAGGCGACGGCCTTGTCCCAGACATCGCCCTTCGGCGACATCGGCTTGTCCTTGATATAGGCAAATGTCTTTTCGTCCGGCGCGATCATGCCGGCACGCGCGCCGCCCTCGATCGCCATGTTGCAGACGGTCATACGCCCTTCCATCGACAGATCGCGAATGGCCGAGCCGGCAAATTCGATAACGTGTCCGGTGCCGCCTGCGGTGCCAATCCTGCCGATGATGGCGAGGATGACATCCTTGGCTGTGACGCCGGGCGCCAGATCGCCGTCAACGGTGATCCGCATGTTCTTGGCAGGCTTCTGGATCAGAGTCTGGGTGGCCAGCACATGCTCGACCTCGGATGTGCCGATGCCGAATGCCAGCGCGCCGAACGCACCGTGGGTCGCGGTGTGCGAATCACCACAGACAATGGTCATGCCGGGCTGGGTAAACCCTTGTTCCGGCCCAATCACATGAACGATGCCCTGGCGGATATCATCCATGGCGAAATAGGGAACACCAAATTCAGCGGCATTATTGGCGAGCGCTTCGACCTGAATGCGCGATTCTTCATCGGCAATGCCAGCGGAACGATCAGTTGTCGGGACGTTGTGGTCGGCGACGGCGAGGGTGCGGTTCGGCGAGCGAACGCCCCGGCCAGTATTGCGCAGACCTTCGAAAGCCTGCGGGCTGGTCACCTCGTGAACAAGGTGCCTGTCGATGTAAATCAGGCAGGTACCGTCGTCCTGGCGATGCACGACATGGGCATCCCAGATTTTGTCAAAAAGGGTCTTTCGCGCCGACATGTATTCCTCCGTTAAGGCTGCCGGCGAGGGGATCTTCCTTGCCGGTCACAGCCGTCAGGAGGAAGATGCCTCGCGGTTTGTTGTTTTTTCGGCAATGCGGGCAGCCTTACCGGTCCGGCCACGCAGATAGTAGAGCTTTGCCCGGCGGACGCGGCCACGGCGCACAACAGTGACACCGGCAACCTGCGGACCGTAAAGCGGGAAGACCCGCTCGACGCCCTCGCCATAGGACAGCTTGCGGACGGTGAAGGATGAGTTCACACCGTCGTTCTTGCGGGCGATGCAGACGCCCTCAAATGCCTGGATCCGCTCGCGCGTACCTTCGACAACCTTTACGTCGACACGCAGCGTGTCGCCGGCGCCGAATTCCGGCATGGCGCGCTGCGCCAGCGCCTTTTCCATTTGCTTCTTGCCAATGCGGTCAACGATGTTCATCGCCCTATTCCTTCGCCTTGTTGTCCGGTGCCTGCCCTTGCAGGTACCTCTGCCACAAATCTGGTCGACGCGTCCGCGTCTCCTTCTTCGCCTCCTCCAGACGCCATTCGGCAATCTTCTGGTGGTGGCCCGACGCCAGAATCTCCGGCGCCTCAATTCCATTCCAGTTCCGTGGGTGGGTGTAGAGCGAAGACTCCAGCAACCCGGTCTCGAAACTTTCCTCGCGGTGGCTCTCTTCCTTGCCGATAACGCCCGGCAAAAGCCTGACCACCGCATCCAGTACCGTCAGTGCCGCCATTTCGCCGCCTGACAGAATGTAATCACCGATGCTGACTTCCAGCATCTGCGCCGCGTCGATCGCGCGCTGGTCGACACCCTCATAGCGCCCACACAGAAATACCGCACCATCGCCTTCGGCAAGTTGCCGCGCCAACGGCTGGTCCAGTGGCCGACCCCGCGGGGTCAGGTATATTCTGGGGCCGGGCGCTGCGCTGACCTGATCAAGTGCCGCCGCCACAATATCGGGCTTCAGCACCATGCCAACACCGCCCCCGAGAGGCACGTCGTCCACAGTCCGGTGCTTATCGCGCGCAAACTGCCGAATGTCCAGCGTTTTCAGCGACCAGATGCCCTCCTTCAGGGATTTCCCGGCAAGCGATGCGCCAAGCGGTCCCGGAAACATCTCCGGGAACAGCGTCAGAACCGTCGCCTGCCAGCCTGCCTCAGCCATCTCTGCCGTCCTCCGGCGGCGAACCGGCCGCCGCCGCCATCTCCAGCAACCCGTCGGGCGGCGCAATCACCACTCGCCCACCCTCGAGGTCTATTTCCGGAACGTAGTCCGATCCGAAGGGCAACATTACCGAGGGTCCCTTTTCAGGCTTTACCTCGGCAATTTCACCGGCACCAAAATCATGCAGCGCCACCAGCCTGCCTAGCGGGGCGCCATCCGGTGTCTCGGCGGCAAGCCCGATCAGGTCGGCATGATAGACATCGTCACCTTCCGGTACAGGAAGGCTGCCGCGCGCCACCGTCAGTTCGGTGCCGCGAAGCGCCTGCGCCGCGTCGCGATCGGTG
Source organism: Alphaproteobacteria bacterium (assembly GCA_022425565.1). Taxonomy (GTDB): domain Bacteria; phylum Pseudomonadota; class Alphaproteobacteria; order Puniceispirillales; family Puniceispirillaceae; genus UBA8309. The sequence goes on along the minus strand of JAKMFG010000126.1, from coordinate 390 downwards.
ATTTCATCCGCCGCGACAATGACCATCCCGTTCGAGGCCACGCCCTTCACAACAAGAGTCATCTGCCGGTCACCGGCCATAACCGGACCATAGGCGGCGATATCACGCGGTGCCTCGGTGAAGGGCTTGACCTTGAACTGGCCCCTCACCCCATGGGCACCGGCGACCGCCCCTATGGCGAGCCGGTCCGTGATCATGACTCCTCGGAAGAGCCCTCTTCAGCCGGAGCATCTTCGGCTGCTGCCTCTTCGGCCGGGGCCTCTTCAGCCGGAGCATCTTCGGCTGCTGCCTCTTCGGCCGGGGCCTCTTCAGCCGGAGCATCATCAGCAGCGGCAGCCTCAGCCGGAGCCTCTTCAGCCGGAGCCTCTTCAGCAGGGGCCTCTTCAGCAG
>JAKMFG010000107.1 GCA_022425565.1 Alphaproteobacteria bacterium | reverse complement strand
CGCCGGCCTTCACCATGTCGGTGAACTGGCCGGTAGCGGCGTCATAACCTTCATTGGCCTTGGTGCTTTCCATCAGCTTGCCGACGATGACCGAACCTTCGGCACCTGCGTTCTCGGCGATGTTGCGGGCCGGAGCCTGCAGCGCGCGACGAACGATCTCGACACCGACTTCCTGATCACGGTTGGCCGGCTTCAGGGCTTCAAGCGAAGCAATCGACTTCACCAGGGCGACACCGCCGCCAGGCACAATGCCTTCCTCAACCGCGGCGCGGGTGGCGTGCATCGCGTCATCGACACGATCCTTGCGTTCCTTCACCTCGACCTCGGTCGCACCGCCGACGCGGATAACGGCAACACCGCCAGCCAGCTTGGCAAGACGCTCCTGCAGCTTCTCGCGGTCATAGTCGGAAGTGGTCTCTTCGGCCTGTGCGCGGATCTGGTTGCAGCGGGCCTCGATCTCTTCCTTTTCACCGATACCGTCGACGATGGTTGTCTCGTCCTTGGTGATCTCGATGCGCTTGGCAGAACCAAGCATTTCGAGGGTTACGGCGTCGAGCGAGATGCCGACTTCCTCGGAGATCACGGTGCCCTTGGTCAGGATCGCGATGTCTTCGAGCATCGCCTTGCGACGGTCACCGAAGCCAGGCGCCTTGACGGCAGCGACCTTGAGGCCGCCACGCAGACGGTTAACGACGAGCGTGGCAAGCGCCTCGCCCTCGATGTCCTCGGCGATGATCAGAAGCGGACGTCCCGACTGCACCACCTTCTCGAGGATCGGCAGCATGTCCTGAAGGTTCGACAGCTTCTTCTCGTGAAGAAGGATGTACGGCTCTTCCAGAACGGCGCGCATCTTCTCGGCATCGGTCACGAAGTAAGGCGACAGATAACCGCGGTCGAATTGCATGCCCTCGACGACGTCGAGTTCGGTGTCGAGGCTCTTGGCTTCTTCAACCGAGATCACGCCTTCATTGCCGACGCGCTCCATGGCCTCGGCAATCATCTTGCCGATCTCTTCCTCGCCATTGGCCGAGATGGTGCCTACCTGGGCGACTTCGTCAGAGGTCGAAATGGTCTTCGACTGCGACTCAAGCGTGGAGACAACAACTTCGACAGCCATGTCGATGCCGCGCTTCAGATCCATCGGGTTCATGCCGGCCGCAACCGCACGGGCGCCTTCCTGGGCAATCGACTGGGCCAGAACGGTGGCGGTGGTGGTGCCGTCGCCGGCTACGTCGTTGGCCTTGGAGGCAACTTCGCGAACCATCTGCGCGCCCATGTTCTGGAACTTGTCCTTGAGCTCGATGTCCTTGGCGACGGTAACGCCGTCCTTGGTGATGCGCGGTGCGCCGAACGACTTCTCAAGAACCACGTTACGGCCTTTCGGGCCGAGTGTGACTTTCACGGCATTGGCCAGGGTATCGACGCCCTCGAGCATCCGGGTCCTGGCGTCAGAGCCAAATTTGACTTCTTTAGCAGCCATTGATCTTCATCCTTCTTGTCTGAATTGGGTCAAGCTGAAACAGCCGGGATCTAGCTGATGATCCCCATGATGTCGGATTCCTTCATGATCAGGTAATCCTGGCCGTCGATCTTGACTTCGGTTCCGGACCACTTGCCGAACAGGACGGCGTCGCCTTCCTTGACGTCAAGCGGCTGTACCTTGCCGGTCTCGTCGCGGGCGCCACTGCCGATCGCAATGACCTTGCCTTCCATCGGCTTTTCCTTGGCTGTGTCCGGGATGATGATCCCGCCAGCGGTCTTGTCCTCGGATTCCATCCGCTGAACCAGAACGCGGTCGTGAAGGGGCCTGAACTTCATGCCTCTTTCTCCTCCAGTTTGATTTCAATCTGATGTCTAGCACTCAGACAATTCGAGTGCCAGCTAGCACCCGGCAGAGGTGGGCCTAGCGCGACATATTGTCAAGCGATATTGGCAAAAAAATCAGGCCACACCGAGCTTTTGCTGAAGCGACGAAGAAGAGGTCGTGTACTGGAACCTGATTTTCTTGTCGGGATGGATGATGCCGTAGGCGGCATGCGCCATCAGCGCCGCCTCGTGGAAACCGGACAGGATCAATTTCAGCTTGCCCGGATAGTGGTTGATGTCGCCAACGGCAAAAATCGACGGCTCGGAGGTCTCAAACCGCTCCGTATCCACTGGAATCAGGTTTTCCTCAAGATTCAGGCCGAATTCGGCGATTGGGCCCAGCTTCATAGTCAGACCGTAGAAAGGAAGCAGCACATCCGCGGCAAGAGCGTCAGGCGCCTCGTCCCCGGCAGCTTGAACAAGCACGTTCTCAAGCTGACCGCCTGTACCCTCGAGCCCTTTCAGCTGGCCTATATGGAGGGTGACGCGCCCTTCGGCGACAAGCGCCCGCATCTTCGCCACCGTATCCGGCGCAGCGCGGAAATCGTCCCGGCGATGCACCAGCGTTACCGATTCGGCGATATCGACAAGATTCACGGTCCAGTCCAGCGCAGAATCACCACCACCGGCGATGACCAGACGCTTGCCGGCAAGCGTATCGCGTTTGCGCACCGCGTATTGCACCGCGCCACTGGCCTCGAAATCATCAAGGTCGGACAGCGGCGGACGTTTCGGCACGAAGGACCCGCCACCTGCCGCGATCACCACGACGGGCGCGTTCAGCTTCACACCGTCGCTCGTTGTCAGCAGCCAGCTGCCATCATCCAGCTTCTCCAGCGCTTCGGCCATCTGCCCGTAATGGAAAACGGGGTCAAACGGAGCGATCTGTTCCATCAGCCGATCGGTCAGTTCCTGGCCGGTACAGATCGGCAGCGCCGGAATGTCGTAGATCGGCTTCTCCGGATAGAGCTCGGCGCACTGGCCTCCCGGCTTGTCGAGAATATCGACAAGATGGCAACGCAAATCGAGAAGGCCCAGCTCAAACACGGCGAACAGGCCGCAGGGACCTGCCCCGATAATGATGACGTCGGTTTTCTGGATATCAGACATGACTGATCCGCCGTTGTGCATGTGGAAACAGAATAGTTACTCTATGGGAGACATAGCGGCGGAAGGGCCGCCGGGCAAGGGTTTAGGCATGGGTCAGGACGTCGCCATATCCTGGTTTCGTGCCCGTCGGCCGGACAGAATCTGTTGCATCTGCGGCGGGGACAGAGACAGCGAACGCTGCCATTGCGCCAGCGCCCCGGGGCCGATCTCGACATGGCTGAACCCACAGCGACGAAGATAGCCGGCCTGGTCGGGGATCAGATGGCCACATCCCAGAATGGCCCCGCTATGACCCATTGCCTCGCGAAGGTGGCGCGCCATGGTGAACCCCCTGCCATCTGAAAACCGGGCAAACCGGATGGCGACAGCTGATGTGCCTGCGGGAACAAGCACGGCAAGATCGGCCAGCGGAACATCTGATGCGATTTCTGTTTCAGGACAGCGCAACCCGGCCAGCCCGGCACGGTTCAGATCGAGAATCGGCACATCACACCTCGCCTGCACCGTCAGCATAGACGGCTTGTTTGAACGGGGCCGCGCCGACCCGTCTCAGATGGTCGCCAAAGCTCTCACCGTCCTGACGCGCGGCCAGATATAGATCGACAATCATCTCGATCACCTTCGGAACTTCGTCCTCGGCAAAGGACGGGCCGATGATCCTGCCGATGGCTCCATCCTCGCCGGCACGCCCGCCAAGCGTGATCTGGAAATGCTCGACCCCCTTCTTGTTGACGCCGAGAATGCCGATATCGGCGGCATGATGATGGCCGCAGGCATTGATACAGCCCGAGATGTTCAGCCGCAGCCTGCCGATTTCGGCACAGCGCGCCGGGTCCGGAAACTGCCGGAAAATCTTCTCGGCAAGCGGCAGCGAGCGGGCATTGGCCAGATTGCAGTAATCAAGACCGGGGCAGGCGATCATGTCGCCAATCAGCCCCTCCTCAGCACCGTGCAACCCGGCGGCGCGCGCGGCGCGGTAAAGGGCGGCAAGCCGGTCCCGCCGCACATGCGGGATGATGATGTTCTGGGTGTAGGTGACGCGAAGCTCTGATCTGCCGTACCTGTCGGCAAGATCGGCCATTGCCTCCATCTCCGATGCCGAGGCATCTCCCGGCGGGCGACCGGCTGATTTCAGCGACAGGCTGACATTGGCATAGCCGTCTGTGTGATGTGCCATGACGTTGCTGCGACGCCAGCGGCCAAATCCGGGATCCGCCGCACTGGCGGCATCGCGCTCCGACACTTCACCGCACGTCTCGGCCGGCACCGGTGCCAGTTCGGGCCCGGCGAAATGGGCCTTGATGCGCCGGTATTCCTCGGGCGGCAGATTGATGGTGCTGTCCTTTATGAGACCCCATTCCCGGGTCACCGCATCGGCGAAACCCTCAATCCCCATATCATCGACCAGAATCTTGATCCGCGCCTTGTAGATGTTGTCACGGCGGCCGGCGGCGTTATACACCCGCATGATCGCCTCGAGATAGGAGAGAAGCTGGCGCACCGGCACGAAATGAGCAAGTTTGCGCGCCACACGCGGGGTGCGCCCCTGACCACCACCGACCAGCACCCGGAACCCGGTCTCGCCGCCGACACGCCAGACCAGCCGCAGGCCGATATTGTGGAATGCCGTGGCGGCGCGGTCTTCAGCAGCGGCGGACACGGCAATCTTGAACTTGCGCGGCAGGAAGGCGAATTCGGGGTGGAAGGTCGACCATTGCCGAATGATCTCGCCCCAGACCCTCGCATCCTCGATCTCGTCCGGCGCGGCCCCCGCCAGCGGGTCGGCAGTGACATTGCGAATGCAGTTTCCCAACGTCTGGATGGCATGCATCTCCAGACCGGCTGGCCGGTCTGGAGATGCA
>JAKMFG010000099.1 GCA_022425565.1 Alphaproteobacteria bacterium | reverse complement strand
ATCAACCGCCTAGCTGTCTATCGAGATGCGTTCTATCGGTCCTTGTCGACCTTCGAGACCTTTGGTCGAGGGTGGATACGCAGGAACGATGAGACGCGAGAACAGGCTCTAGAAATGGCTCGAGGGTAATCCCTTAGGCCTTTTTTTGTCACTCCAGACCCCCTAAAATCTTGCAAAATAGTGACAAGGGTTTATATCTAGAGAGATGATAGTCCTGTTAAGTCAATTACTTACGACAAAACTGAGAGTGTCTATTGTGCTTTGCAAGCAGGAGGTCGTCGGTTCGATCCCGACTGGCTCCACCACTTCTTTCTTCCAGTTTTAACGGTTCACGGCTATCGCCGTTGTCTTGCAAGACAGCGGGTATTCGTCGCCAAGATCGCTATCACCGGCACCAGTCCCGGGATTGTCGGCAAGACCTGTCAGCACTGTGCATGATGACGCCAACACGGTGGGAAGTGCCTTGAGGGCCGACAAGAAAATCGTCGACAAGATCACCAAAGGCGCAAAGATGCATGGCTGAGATATCGTTGAACCACAACCCGCACGACGGAGTGCCACATGACCCGCCTTCCTGTTCCTGCACCTGCACAGATGTCTGCTGAACAACGCACAATCCATGACAGGATTGCTTCCGGCCCTCGCGGCGGGGTACGCGGGCCGCTGGCACTTTGGCTATATCGACCCGAGTTGGCCGATAAGGCACAGGCACTGGGACGCTATTGCCGGTATGAGACATGCCTGCCGCCCCGCCTGTCGGAGCTGGCCATCCTGACCACAGCGCGTATCTGGGACGCGGCTTATGAATGGCAGGCCCATCTTCAACCTGCGCGTGAAGCCGGCCTCTCCGAAGAGGTCATTGTCGCGCTTGGAGAGGATAAGACACCCGCATTCCACAACCCTGATGAGGAACTGGTCTACAGTTTCACCCGCGAGTTGAACCTGACAAAAGCCGTGAGCGATGATCTGTACGCGCGGACGGTCGCCGGGCTTGGGCCGGACGCCACTGTCGATCTGGTGGGTGTCCTTGGCTATTACAGTCTGATCTCGATGACCATTAAGGCTTTTGACGTGCTGCCACCGGATGGCGGTTAGCCGGGTCTTGTGGCGGGCACGGGGCGGCTCTTTTACGGGCCAGTGTGTGAAGTTTACGGGAACAGGCCCAGACAATGCCCGGGTCTCACCGGTGTCCTGGTTTTTCGGTTTGTCCCGAAAGGGTCACCGTGTAAGGCGGTGGGCCCTTTTTTTAGGCGCCAAATCGCCTAAGCTAGTCAGATATGACAGAGGAGAGTGAAACAATGGCTAAAGAATCGATGACTGCAACGCGCGTCACAATGGTCGGCATACGGAGCCGCGATCTGCTGTGGATGTTCACAGTCTGCACTATCGTCAACATTGCGATGCTATACCTGATCAGCTCAGGAGCCACGTCTGTTTACCTGCCTATGACTGTGATGATTGTATTGGTCAATATCCTTACAATTCTCGGAATGATTGACGCCATGGACGATTTGAAAGCAGCGTCTGAGGATTTCGACGAACAAGACCAGAAGTCCAATATCGGCAGACGTTTTGAAGAGACCCAGTGGGGTATGTTCAAAATGATGGTCACCTTAATTTTCGGTGGCACAGGTCTCGCGCTGCTGTATGTGATGTATCTGTAGGCACGCAACCGGGAAGGGCCGCTCCGGCGCCCCTTTTTTCGTTCGCAAGGCTTCAAAAAAATGCCCCTGCCACCGGGGACTGGTGACAGGGGCCAAGATTTTCCGACGGTGGTGTATTCGGGAGGAATTCCGTCGGTGTTTTTCGATCGGAGGAATCTAATCAACGCCGGAGTTATGGCGGTGTTTCGTGATGCGAACAAATGCCAAGATTGCACATTAGTGCTGCATAAATTAGTGCGCCGGAAATTGTAGCTACTTATGGCGCAAGCGGCATCCGAACGGCTGACTACAGACCTAAAGTGACGTGGGCCTGCTTTGCAACCAGAAGGTCCTCGTTTCAATCCCGTCTGGTTCCGCCATTTCCTCCAAGTTCCGAATGACGCGTTGCTGTGACACAATGGCTGCCTGTGCCATCTATTGACCTGCGAGTTTGATTTGAAGATGTGGAAGACAACCATCACCCTTTGCGGCTTTTACACGCGCCATGTGCATCTGATCGCGTTTCTTCTCAGCGGTTTGTTTGCCACGTATTTTGCCGTGACAGGCGATCCGGGCTCCATTTCCTTCGATCTGTTTGTGCTGTTCTACGGTGGTCTTGCCGGATATGCCGTTGCCGGGTGCCTGATGGTGCCGGTGTTCCTGTTCCAGAAGATCGCCGGTGTCGAGAGCGCGCCAAACGAGACAACATCCGCAATGGAAGGTGTCCTGTTCAGGCGTCGCAAGAAAGCTGACGCCAAAAGAAGCGCCGCTCAGGACACGGATCTCTAGGCAATCAGCTATTGCGGTTGGCGATGGCGCCTAGATTGGGCACTCCGAGAACTTGCTGCCGACTGACGCCTTCACCACATCGATCTCGCCGACGGCGGCGGCAATTCCGGCTGCGATAGGGGCGTTGGCAAACGGGGAGTCGCCGACCACCGCCCTCAGCATGCCGAAGCCGGGTGTCTCCTCGACCGTGCGAACGCAGGTATAGAGAAAAATGTCGGCATATGAACAGTGCTCGCCTGTCAGGAACGGCCCTGCGTCCATAGCCTTGAGATGATTTTCCAGAAAGCCGAGACGAGCATTGTGAAGCGTCGCCAGATTGGCGATGGCGGTGTCCTTGCCACCTTCAGCCAGCGTGTCTGTCAGTCGCAAATTGCGCCAGAACACTTCGTTATGGCCGGTGATGATGTCGTGCATCGGGGACAGGACAAATGAGTAATAGTCCTGCACCCAGCCCCAATACATCGCCGTTCTGGCAGCATCCTCGGCGGATTTCGGGGTAAGGGGGCCTTCATATTTCGTTACGAGATACTGGACGATGGCAAGTGAGTCGTTCAGTTCCAGGCCGCTGGCATGATCCTTCATCCACGGCACTGTACCGAACGGGGCTTCCTTGTCCTTGTCGAATTCCTCGCCAAGCGGTGTCGAGGCAAGCTCGCTGACCGAGATGCCGTGCATGGCGCAGATCAGCCTGATCTGCTCGCCCCGCCCGATGACTGGAAAATACGCAATCGTCACATCACTCATAACTCTTCTCCCATCATTTCATAATAATTTAAGGCTAGCTGAATGAATGCTGGCTTCCCTAGCTATTTTTTTAGGGCTCGCTGCTGCCATCAGACTGTCTGCCTGCCGGGCCGGTGCATTTGCCAGTTGCCTTTCCTGTCAGAAAGGACAGGCTGTATGCATCATCCGAACCGCAGCATGACCCGGGAAATGGAACAATGTCGAACAACGCAGGCCCCAATATTCTGGTGATCCAGGCCGACCAGATGGCCGCCAGTGCGCTGTCCGCCTATGGTAACAGCTTCACCAAGACACCGCATATCGATGCGCTGGCCGCAGAGGGCACGACGTTCCGGAACACCTATTGCGCCTTTCCGTTGTGCGGCCCGTCACGGGCTTCGATGATGACGGGCCAGTTGCCGTCGAAAATCAGGGCCTATGACAATGCGGCCGAGCTGATGTCTGAAATCCCGACTTTCGCGCATTACCTGCGGGCGCGCGGTTACCAGACAAGCCTGAGCGGAAAGATGCATTTTGTCGGCGCCGACCAGCTTCACGGCTTTGAACGGCGGCTGACGTCCGACATCTATCCGGGCGATTTCTACTGGACCGAGAACATGGCGACCAGAACGGCGAAGACGCGGTCAGACGGGCGGGCCGTCACCCAGTCCGGCATCTGCAAGCGGACCGTGCAGCTTGATTATGACGAGCTGACGATGGCCAATGCCGAACAGCATCTCTACGACATCGCGCGATCAGCCGATGACCGGCCCTTCATGTCGGTGGTCTCGCTGACCCATCCTCACGATCCCTATTACTGCACGCAGCCCTTTTGGGACCTGTATGAGGGAGTGGATATCCCCATGCCTGCCGTGCCGGCGCTGCCGATTGACGAGCAGGACCCGCTGACCCGCTATATCATGATCAGGCACGAGCTGGATGACGGGTTCGACGATGACACCATGATGCGTAGCCGGCGCGCCTATTATGGCGCTGTATCCTATATCGACCATCAGGTCGGGCGACTGATGAACTTGCTTGAAGATCTGTCGCTGCGCGAGAACACCGTGATTATCTTCACCTCCGACCATGGCGAATTCCTTGGCGAGCGTGGCCTGTGGTTCAAGCGGCATTTCTACGAGCCCGCCGCCGCCGTGCCGCTGATCATTTCCACGCCCGGCGGACCAAAGGGGAAGGTGGTGTCGGAAAATGTATCGCTGATGGACCTGCTGCCGACGATGCTCGACCTGGCGGGTGACCAGGAACTTGCCGACCTTCGCGAGCCGATCGACGGGCAGAGCCTTGTGCCCTTGATAAATGGCGGCAGTCGCGAGAGCGTCGCCTATTCCGAAATCATGAGCGACGGCTTGCCGGCACCGATTTTCATGATCAGGCGAGACAATTGGAAACTCATCTATGGTCCGGCTTATCCGGCCGAGCTCTATGATCTGGATGAAGACCCGCATGAGCAGAGCAATCTCGCGGCCACTCCCGAGGCGGCGGATGCGCTGAACAGGCTTGTCGCCGAGGCGGACGCGAAATGGGATGCTGCCGCCATTCAGGCCGATATCGATCTCAGCATCGCGCGGCGGATTCTGGTACGCGGCGCCCACAGCGCTGGCCAGTCACCGAGCTGGGACTATGTCACCCCGTCTGGTGAGGAGGGCCGCTGGTGCCGCAGCGGCAGCGACTATAATGACTGGTCGTTTAACGTCATCTGACCGGCAGGATCTGCTTGTCGAAGGGTTGCAGAAAAGATCATGCGCACACTGAAGACCATCCACACCCTGTCATGCCACGCCGAGGGCGAGGTTGGCGATGTGATCATTGACGGGGTGCAGCCGCCACCCGGCCGCACGGTTGCCGAGATGCGCGATTTCATCGAGGCTGACGGCATGCTGCGCAGTTTCATGCTGAACGAACCGCGCGGCGGGGTGTTCAGGCACGTCAATCTGCTGGTGCCGCCGGCCCATCCGGATGCCGATGCCGGTTTCATCATCATGGAACCGGAATATACCCCGCCGATGTCGGGGTCCAACTCGATCTGCGTGTCGACTGTGCTGCTCGACGGCGGCATCCTGCCGATGACCGAGCCGGTGACGAGGCTGACACTGGAGGCGCCGGGCGGGCTGATCAATGTCAGGGCCGACTGCCGCAACGGAAAGGCGGAACGCATCCATGTCCAGAATATGCCGAGTTTCGCGCTTGGCACTGGGCTGCCGCTGGAGGTTCCTGATCTTGGCCGGTTGACCGTCGATACAGCCTTCGGTGGAGACAGTTTCGTGATCGTTGATGCGGCGGCGCTGGGATTTGATCTGGTTGCCGACGAGGCGCGCCGTCTGGCACAGACCGGCGTTGCGATCACGCGGGCAGCCAACAGGCAGCTGTCATTTCATCATCCGCAGCAGCCGGACTGGACGCATTTTTCCTTCTGCCTGTTTGCCGGGCCGGTCAGCCGCGACGGCAACAGGCTGCGGGCCCGTCAGGCCGTCGCCATCGAGCCTGGCAAGATGGACCGCTCGCCGACTGGAACGGCGGTGTCGGCACGCATGGCGCTTCTTCATGCCAGTGGCGAAATGACTGATACGGACGTGTATGAGGCAGTCTCGATCATTGATTCATGTTTCGAGGGACGCATTGTCGGCACCATGCAGGTGGGTGATATGGCGGCAATCCGGCCGGAGATTTCAGGCCGCGCCTGGATCACCGGAAGCCACCAGCATATGCTGGATCCCGACGACCCGTGGCCGGACGGCTATCGCCTGACCGATACATGGGGCATCCCGTCCGAGAACGGGTAGCTATAGTTGGTCAGCGGCATCGTCAAACGCATCCTTGCCTGTTGCCGAATAATCCTCTACAACGCGCGCCAAGTCATCGTCGGTTGATGGCAGGCTGAATCGCAGGCGCCTGGGCGCGTGCTCCATCACCTCCGGCGCAACGAGATTTTCAGCATAGACCTTAGTTCAGGCAGGCGATGGTCGATCGCCGCCGCTGTATCGCGGGACGCTGCTGTGCGTTCCCGGGAAGGATGCCCGTGACCGTCGAGACCACACCCCCCGCCGAGGCCGATGAGCCCGCCATTCCCGTCGAAGCCGGCGAGCAGATGCCGGAAGAAGGCGGCGATTTTCCGGGCGATCCGTTTTTTGAACTTGGTCTCGCGCCGAGCATCGTCGACGACATCGCGGCGCAGGGCCTGACCGAGCCGACCCCGATCCAGCAGGAGGCCATTCCGGCCATTCTTGCCGGACATGATCTCATCGGCCTGGCGCAGACCGGCACCGGTAAGACGGCGGCCTATCTGCTGCCGCTTCTGAACAAGCTGCTCGACAAGCGCAAGGCCAACGATGTGCGCCGGACAAGCGTGCTGATCCTCGCCCCGACGCGAGAGCTCGCCTATCAGATTTCGGACAGCATCAAGGCTTTCTCCGGCAGCCTCAAGGTCCGCTACATTACCATCTGCGGCGGCGAGCGCTATGACTTCCAGATCCGGTCGCTGAACAAGGGCGTTGATGTGATCGTGGCCACGCCGGGCCGTTTCGAGGACCTTCAGGCCCGTGGCAAGGTCAAGCTCGACGATATCGAGCATTTCGTCCTCGACGAAGGCGACCAGATGATCGATCTCGGCTTCTATCCGGCGATCAAACGCATTTTCGAGACACTGCCCTCGACCTGCCAGACGGTATTCTTCTCGGCGACGATGCCGAAGGAGATGGAGACACTTGCTGAATCCTTCCTCAAGGATGCGGTGACCATCCGTGCGGCACGGGCCGGCGAGACGGTGGACGCCATCGAACAGTCGGCGGTCCTGGTCAAGGGAATGGACAAGCGCGATGTGCTGCTGCAGGAGCTCCAGAAGCTCGATGGCGGACAGGTGCTTGTCTTTGCGCGGACACGTATCCGTACCGAGGAGCTTGCTGACTGGCTTGGCGAGCAGGGGCTGAATGCCGACATGCTGCATGGTGACATGCGACAGGCGATCAGGATCAAGGTGCTTCGCAAATTCAAAGCCGGCGAGCTTCAGGTTCTTGTCGCCACCGATGTGGCGGCGCGCGGCATTGATGTGTCCGGCCTTGGCATGGTGGTGAATTTCGACCTGCCGGATACGGTTGAGGCCTATGTTCACCGGATCGGACGCACCGGACGCGCCGGACAGGTTGGTACGGCGCTGTCGATCTGCAGTGTGGCCGATCAGGAAAAACTGGCGGCGGTCCTCTCGCGCGTTGGGCAGCGGATGACCATCATCGACAGCGATGGCAGCGTGATCGAGGATTTCCGGCCCGAACGTGTCCCGTCGAAAGGGCGTGGCCGTGGGCGCGCGCGGCCCCCGCGCCATGCACGGGCTAACAGGCCCGCTGGTGCGGAAAAAGCAGGTGGCAAACCGCGCCCTAAACGCGGCGCATCGCAACCCAGCAGGCCTGCGCGTCGGCCGTCATCCGACAAATGGAATGATGACAGGCGAGATGGCGAGAGGCGAGATGGCGAGAGGCGTAACAGCGAGAGGGGTGGAACTGGCAAGCCGTCTTTCAGCAAGAAGGCCTTCGATAAGCCAAAGTCAGACGGGCCAAGATCGGACAAGCCGAAATGGGATAAGCCGAAATGGGACAAGCCAAAGGGCGATAAGCCGAAATGGGACAAGCCAAAGGGCGACAAGCCGAATTGGGATAAGCCAAAGGGCGACAAACCCTTCCGTAAGGATCGCCGGGATGAGCAGCAGGCACGGCCTGATCGCAGTGACGGGCCAAAACAGTCTGATTACAAAGCCAGAAAGGGCGGCAAACCACCGCACAAGTCTGGTCCGGCAAACCAGGGCAAGCCGTCAAAATCATCGAAACCCGCACGACAGGATCGCGCCGCCAAGTCTGGTTCCGGCGAGTTGAAGGGCAAGCAGCTGTCGCTTCGTCCAGGTGGTACAGGCGAGGGGACGAGAAAGCGCGGGCCATTGAAGCCGGGCCGTGGGTCAGGCGGTAACGCAAGGCTGCGCCGTCGCACCGCACGCTGACGGCCGTGTTCTAGCGCAGGCGGCAGGCCATCTGCTTGGTGAAGAGCGAAACGGCAAGGACCTCGTAGCTCAGACCGTTTGTTTCGCAGAATTCCTCAAGTGCGCGGAATTCGTCTTGTTCCCAGTGCCTGTTGACGATGAATTCGTCAAACACGAGCACGGTTGAACTGTCGATGACCGGCCTTGCGTTGTTCAGCGCCGTGATGGTCGACGAATAGAGGTCGGCGTCAAAATTGATCAGTCCGGCCATGGGACGTTCGTCTGCAAAGAACTCGGGCAGTGTGTCCTTAAATTCACCAACGACAAATTCAGCTCCCAA
>JAKMFG010000080.1 GCA_022425565.1 Alphaproteobacteria bacterium | reverse complement strand
GGGCACGGCCCTTTTAATCGTCGTGAGAAATCGGCACCATGAATCATCACCCAGTTCGCCACTAGCCTGGGACAACAAAAGGCAGGACAAATGGATCAGTCGCTTTTTAGCGTTGGGATGACCAACGCGATCTCACAGCAAATACGACCAAGACGCGCACGGCTTACTCGAGGGACATTTGTTCTCGCTGTAGTCGCGGTTGCCGGCATCGTCTCTTTCGTTCTCGCTTAATCACATGAGAGACACAAGAGCGGCCGACCGGACAATCGTTGGATTGTTCGAGGCGTACACCAAGCGTGGTATGCAGAACCACAAAGCAATCATGTTGATTGCAGCCAGCCTTGGCCTGCTGCAAAGGGACGTTTTGTATGTCCTGGAGGCACGAGGCGTTTACGACAAATCAATTCAAATTAAGGGGTAGACGTTTCCGACAATACGGAAGTCGCGATCAACAGTTGCACTTGATATGCCATCCTCGAACAAACGCTTGTCGCGAAAAGATGTGAGGTCGTCCATCGTCAATGCCCTGAGCGAAACCTCTGTGAACTGTTCGTTCAGCAGCCGATTGATTAGGGCTTCCTTGTCTCTAGCCTGACACTTTGTCGGCGTGACCTGACGCATGTAGGTGCGCAGCAGTCGCCCGACGGTGTCACCGTCTCCTGGTGTCGGTCTGGCCTTCTCAGTATTGACTTTTAGGCCTCGCTCGATGCCCAAAGCCCAGAACTTGGCCTCAGTTTTTGTGTCGAATGTCTTGGAGATTTGTTTGTCGTTCACTCTGACAAGAGCGTTCCACCGGCCATTGCGTCTCCTGTAAGTGGCCATGATACTCGCCTTTCTGTCACCTTTCGGGTGACAAATGCGAATACAGGACGCCGTACGGGACAAGAGAGATAGCCCTTAAACTCTTGATCTAAATAGGAAAAATATGGTGGAGCCAGACGGGATCGAACCGACGACCTCCTGCTTGCAAAGCAGGCGCTCTCCCAGCTGAGCTATGGCCCCATCAGGTTTGCCAGACGCACCGTAAACTGCAGTAACCGGCAAGGGAAGACCAGCCGTGAAGGCCGGTACGCGCCGAGTTATCTGCGAATGGGCGTCCCCGGTCAACCCTTTTTTTGGCTCCGGAGCCGCAAGGGTGGCCGACAATGAATAACGGCCGGCGTGGCACCCCACACCGGCCGTCACTCGGAGGAAACTTTTACGGTCGTCAGACCGGCATCAAGCCTTGCTGCCCTCAGGCGGCCTCTGCCTGCATGGCCTCGAGAACCGCATCGAAGGTGACTTCGCCACCACGCACATTCAGACCGTTGGCAAGATGCGGGTCGCGATCCAGCGCGGCCACACCATGCTCGGCAAGGGCCAGCACATGCGGCAGGGTCGCGTTGTTCAGCGCTTCCGACGAGGTCAGCGGCACCGAGCCTGGCATGTTGGCAACGCAATAATGCACGACACCGTCGACAATGTAGGTCGGGTCGTCATGCGTTGTCGCACGCGAGGTCTCGAAACAGCCGCCCTGGTCAATGGCGACGTCGACAATGACCGAACCCGGCTTCATCGATGACAGGAAGTCACGCGAGATCAGCTTCGGCGCACTGGCACCCGGGATCAGCACGGCACCGATGACGAGGTCGGCTTCACGGCAGACCTCCTCAACAATGGCGCGGCTGGAATAACGGGTGGTGATGGCATTGCCGAAGATGTCGTCGAGCTGGCGAAGACGCGGCACCGAACGGTCGAGCACGGTCACCCGCGCACCAAGGCCGATTGCCATTTTCGCGGCGTTTGTCCCGACAACACCGCCACCAATGACCACAACCTCGGCAGGCGATGTTCCCGGAACGCCCGAGATCAGCAGGCCGCGACCACCGGCATTCGCCTTGAGGTTGGCAGCACCCTCGATCACGGACAGGCGCCCGGCAACCTCGCTCATCGGTGCCAGCAGCGGCAGCCCGCCGGCATCGTCGGTGATGGTCTCATAGGCGATCGCCGTGCATCCGGAATCCATCAGGCCGCGGGTCTGTGCCATATCGGCTGCGAGATGGAGATAGGTGAACAGGATCTGGTCAGCCGACAATTGCACCCACTCGTTCGGCTGGGGTTCCTTTACCTTCACGATCATCTCCGCCTTTGCGAAGACGTCGGCGGCGCTGGCCACGATTTCCGCGCCAGCAGCGCGGTAGACATCGTCACCCGCACCGATGCCGGCGCCTGCGCCCGTCTCGACAAGTACGCTGTGACCACGTCCGGTCAGTTCAGCAACCGAATTCGGCACAAGGCCTACACGCGATTCACGAACTTTAATTTCCTTTGGAACACCGATAAGCATGATGTCTCTCCTGACACTGATATTGACCGAACCTGCGGCAAAGGCCGGTGGTCGGCTCGTCCCTTGTTTGGGCCGGATTCATGGCCCCTATGTCTGGCTCTCCTTCGTGGCGCGCGACGCTCGGGAAAAGACCGTCAACTCGCCAGCCATTGGATGGTACAATATGCCGAATTTCGATCAATTTCCCGCCTTTCTTGCGCCAATACCAATAAATATGCGCAATTAATCACGAAATTTATGGAGATATATGATATATAATTCTATAAATTTAGATGGACATTCCATACCGCCTGCAACCGGGCGCATCATCAGCATCAAAGGGGGGCGTTCATGGACCGGATCGACAGTGACATCCTGCTTCGGCTTCAGGAAAACGCACGCATATCGAATGTCGAGCTGGCAGCCGCGGTAGGGCTCTCTCCTTCAGCCTGCCTTCGCCGGGTCAATCTCCTTGAACAGTCCGGCGTAATCGACAGCTACAACGCCTCGCTGAACGCGGCGAAACTCGGGCATGAAGTGCTGGTGCTCATGCAGATCACCCTCGAGGGGCAATCCGCCGAGATGCTGGCCGAATTCGAGGCGGCAGCAGCCAAGATTCCGCAGGTTCTTGCCTGCTTCCTGATTGCCGGTGAAAGCGACTATATCCTGAGGGTTGCGGCGCGCGATGTCGGCGATTTCGGACGGCTCCACGCCGAAAAGCTCTCGGCACTGCCGCATGTGCTGCGGATGGAAAGCAGCTTCGTGATGCGCGAGGTGTTCACGCGTTCGCTTGCCCCGCCCACCAACTGAAGCGCCAAATCAGCTACAGGAGAGCGGTGCGCTAGGCCGCCTCGCCCCGCAGCCGTGCGCCAAGCTCCCTGATCTCGTCGATCTTGGCATAGAGTGGCGTCCAGTCATCATGCATGGCAATCGGCTCCCACAAGCTCTCGACCAGCTCGATCGGCAGCCAGATCGCCTCCTCACGCTCGAACCAGGGATCGCCGGCCTGCGGCAGCGGCGTGGTAGCGGCCATATGCGTGGCAAATTCCTGCCAGCCCGCACCGTCATAGCGCCCGCGTCGCTGCTTGCCGCCATACCAGTCATGGATTATCTGGGCAAAGGGTGTCTCGCTGCCGCGGGCGGCCTCAAACAGGCTGCGCACGACATGCTTTCCGGTTTCTTCGCTTGCCTCCACACCAAGCCGCCAGCAAAGGTTCCGCTGCAGCCGCAGTTCCAGACGCGGATAAAAATCGGCAAGCACCTTCTCCAGCGGTTCCGTCCCACCAAACGGGACAAGGCAGTCGGCAAGACGGCAGACGGCCCACAGGCTGGCTTCCGGCTGCCGGCCATAGGCATAGCGGCCGCCATTGTCGAAATAAGCCGCGGTGAAGGACGGGTCGAAACGTGGCAGGAACCGCCAGGGACCGTAATCGAAGCTCTCGCCGGTCACATTGAAGTTGTCGGTGTTCAGAACCCCATGGACAAAGCCCGCCGCCATCCAGGACCCCGCCGTGGCGGCGATGCGCGCCGCCACTGTTGCAAGAAAGGCCGGGGCGAGGTCATTCACCGGGGCATCGGCATCAAGCTCTTCGGCAAAATGATGTCGCGCCGTATGCCGCATCAGCATCTCGATGCCTTCGACATCCTCCAGATAACGGCATCTCTGAAAACTGCCGATGCGAATATGGCCGTGAGACAGCCGCACCATGACCGCGGCGCGGGTCGGCGAGGGCTCATCATGTCGCTGCAGCGACTCGCCGGTTTCGACCACCGAAAAAGTCTTCGATGTATTGACGCCAAGCGCCTCCAGCAACTCGGTCGCCATGATTTCGCGCACCGCACCCTTTAACGTCAGGCGCCCGTCGGCTGTCCGCGAAAACGGTGTCTGGCCCGACCCCTTGGTCCCCAGATCCAGAATGCGCCCGTCTTCAGCACGCAGCTGGGCAAACAGGAACCCACGCCCGTCGCCAAGCTCATGGTTGTAGTGACCGAACTGGTGGCCGTGATAACACAGCGCAAGCGGGGCCTTGATATTGCCGGGAAGCGGCGCAAAGCGGCCAAAATGATCCACCCAGGCAGCATCATCCAGAGCATCAAGACCGACAGTCGTCGCAGCGCGGTCATTTCGCCAGCGAAGGATGTGCTGCGGAAACGGAGCGGCCTCGACACGCCGGTAGAAGCGGTCGTCGAGATCAAGATGGATTGGCGCGGCGCGGTCTTCAGTCATCAACCATATTCCCTTTCACAGGCACGATGTACAAGTCGGGTTGCCACAATAGATTTTCGATGCGAAATTCCGGCGAGACACAACTCTGGCATGAGATAACCGCCATGATCGACCTGCGCAACGTGATGTCCCCCATCGAAACGGCAAACGGGCTTCCGAACGCCTGTTATGTCGACGACGCCATGTTCACCCATGAGCGTAACACCCTTTTCCGCGACAACTGGGCAGCCATAGGTTTCGGCAAGGATATTCCGCGCCCGGGCATGGTCAAGCCTGTCGATTTTCTCGGCACACCACTGCTGATGGTGCGTAACGCCGAAGGCAAGATCAACGTGTTCGAGAATGTATGCCGCCACCGCGGCATGATCCTCGTCGACGAGCCGCGCCAGCTGCGCGGCCCGATCACCTGTCCCTACCACGCCTGGGCTTACGATCTGGACGGACAGCTGCGCCGCACGCCGCATGTCGGCGGATCCGGCATCGACAGCCACGA
This sequence comes from Alphaproteobacteria bacterium, assembly GCA_022425565.1. Taxonomy (GTDB): domain Bacteria; phylum Pseudomonadota; class Alphaproteobacteria; order Puniceispirillales; family Puniceispirillaceae; genus UBA8309. The sequence continues at coordinate 2,830 of JAKMFG010000080.1, read as the reverse complement.
GAGCGTCAACCATTGCGACCTGCCGCTGATCAGTGTGCGGGCGCATGTCTGGCGCGATGTCATCTTCGTCAATATCGGCGGCACGGCACCGGCTTTCGAGACCGCAGCCGGTGACCTGATCGAACGATGGAAGGAATTCGAGAAACCGCTGGTCCATACCGGCGAGGACAGCTCGATCAGCTTCACGCTTGATTGCAACTGGAAGCTCGCAGTCGAGAATTACTGCGAATCCTATCACCTTCCCTTTGTCCATCCCGACCTGAACAGCTATTCGCGGCTGGAGGACCACTATAACATCCTCGACGCCAGCAGCTTTGCCGGACAGGGAACGCTTGTCTACCAGCCTCAGATCAGCGCTGACGGGCACCGTTTTCCCCATTTCGAAGGCCTGTCGTCGAAATGGGACGCGGGCGCCGAATACATCGCCCTCTTCCCGAATGTCCTGCTTGGCGTTCACAATGATCACGCCTTTGCCATCCTGCTGCTGCCAGACGGCAATGGCCGCACGGTAGAGCAAGTCGAGATCTATTACGCGGATGAGTCTGTTCGCGGCGATGAATATGTCGAGATGCGGGCAACCAACACGGCGATGTGGCAGACCGTGTTTGCCGAAGATGTGGATGTCGTTGAAGGCATGCTGCGCGGACGGGATGCATCGGGATATGATGGCGGCAAATTCTCGGCCGTCATGGACCCACCGACGCACCATTTCCATTCCTGGGTGGCATCGGCGCTCAGTGCCTGATCAGGCGCCGGCATAACCGCAAACGCGTTATATCAGGCTGTCTGGTAGATGCGGTCGAGCTCGCCGCTGATCACGTAATCGATGATGAACTCACCGAGACGTTCGATCTCCTCGCGGAATCGGGTGCCGGCGACAGCTTCAATTCCCTGGAAATCACGCCCGTGGTTACGCGCCACCGACAAATCGGAAATCGGCGGCGCCATGATGGCGTTCACCTCCTCCAGAGCATCGGCGAGCTGGCTGAAATTCTTCTGTGCCGGCGAGGTGCGGTTCGGCACCACGACGATATGCGGATTGACGACGCCGTAATCTTCCTTGCGGTCGTCGAGTTCCTTGATGAAATCGATTGTCGGACGCAGGTCTGTCCAGGACATTGAGGTCGGCACCAGAACCGTGCTGCACAGCATCGCCATCTGCCAGACATTGCCAAGCTTGCCCGCACCGGTATCGACGATGGTGACGGCATCGTCCTGCGAGAGCATGCGACGCAGAATGCCGTCCAGCGTTGTCATGCTCACGCCGTCATAACGGTCGCCAATGGGAAGAAACTTGATGTCGTCGGCGCGGCTATGCGGCTGCATCATCTCGAATGCAGTACCCTGCGGGTCCGTGTCGAGCAGCATGACTGGCCGACGCTGGTAACGATTGCGCAGATAATCTGTCAAGTACACGGCCAGTGTGCTCTTGCCCACGCCGCCCTTGATATTACCGACAAAGATTGCCTTGCCTTCACTCATCACTGCCCTCCATGCCAACGCAACGGATGCAACTAAGACCGTGGCTTAACCAGAACGACTGAGAAGTACAGCCATTTACTATTTTCTGCAAAAAAAACATGGGGCGACTCCAAGCCTCTTCAAGCAACCTTGCAACTTTGGCCGGTAAAATGGCTTTTTGATAAGGCTCAGGCACGCGGTGCGGGATCGACCAGAAACTCCTCGGCGATGTCGCCCGGGCGGCGGCCCTCGCCGCACCAGTCATCATCAAACGTCGCCGGCCAGACCGTTCCATTATCCTGATTGATATCATCAGATTGCGGGGTTGGCGCATGCCTGCGGCAGCGTCCCTCGCGCGCGCGCGTGGTGGTGCCAGCATGGGTAATATCCCAGAAAACACAGTCTTTACAGTAAGTAAGGGAGCTCATGCCACAACGTCTCCCACATCATCAACCGCGACAGTGTTCAGCCCCGCCTGTCGCGACGCGACCGTTGACGCCAGCAGTCTTCGGCCGGCACCGGAATGCAACCCCACCTTTCCGATGCGCCCGGCAAAATGCCGGAGAAGATCATCTGCCTTGCCAGGAATCCGCTGCTCCAGTTTCAGATTTCTGGTCAGTCCAAGAGCGATATCCCGCCGATAGCTCACCGAGGCAAAAATATCGGCATCGGCAAGAAGCCGTGCCAACGGATCAGACGCAAGAATGGTCATGCGCAAGGCGTCATCTGTCAGCGCGGTGGCAATTAACAGCTTCTCCAGCCGGGCTGCCAGCCGGGCATCTGCGCCAGCCCCGATAATTATGCGGCGTGCAGCCGTAGCCGACTGCCGTTCCTGGTGGAAGAGACGTTTTGACGAGCGCTTTCCCAGATGGTTCAGATCATGGATCAGCGCCGCCACCACCAGCAGGTCGCGATCATGGGCGCGCAGCCCGTCAGAGCCGGCAAGAATGGCCGCCGCCATCACAACATGCGCAAAATGGCCGGAATGGTGATATCTGTTTCCGGGTCCCTGCCGCGCGGCAAGAGTGACGAGCCGGGAGACCGCCCGGTCTGACAGCCCGTTTTTTGATTGTCCATTTTCCGATAATCCGGCCCACCGGCAGATGCTGGCGAGGTCACGCCGGCTGCAGGGGCGGGAAAACCCGACAAGCTGCATCATACCGACCGCCCTTGGCCATTGGCGAAGCACATACCCCGGGGTCGCTGGCAGCGGCGCAAAGCGTTGTCGAAGCGGGGAGATCATGCGGTGGTGGCACCTTGAACAATCAGGATCAGTCAGCCGTGAACCGCAATATAGCGCGATTTCCCGAAGATGTCGGTTCAAACACGACGTCGCTGGCAATACGTCTGACGATGCCCAGCCCCAGCC
>JAKMFG010000066.1 GCA_022425565.1 Alphaproteobacteria bacterium | reverse complement strand
TCCTTGTAGGGAGCCGTGTCGCCATTGATCGTATGCACCGCGTCGATTCGGAAGCCGTCTACGCCGCGGTCGAACCAGAATCGCGCGACATCCATCATCGCTTCGCGCACCGCCGGGTTGGCGTGGTTCAGGTTCGGCTGGCTTGGCAGGAAGTTGTGAAGATAATATTGCTGGCGGCGCGGCTCCCAGCTCCAGGCACGTCCACCAAAGAAGGATAGCCAGTTGGTTGGCGCCGATCCATCTGGCTTCGGGTCGACCCAGTGGAACCAGTCTGCCTTGTCATTGTCGAGCGATTGACGGCTTTCCCGGAACCAGCGATGCTGGTCCGAGCAATGAGCCGGCACGACATCGATCATCAGCCTCATGCCGAGATCGTGCACCCGCTCAATCATCCTGTCGAAATCGGCAAGGGTTCCATATTCCGGGTTGATCGCGCAGTAATCGGACACGTCATAGCCGAAATCCTTCTGTGGCGAGGCGAAGAACGGGCTGATCCAGATCGCGTCGACCCCAAGATTGGCGATATAGGGAAGGCGCGAGGTAATCCCCGGCAGATCGCCAATGCCATCGCCATTCGAATCCTGAAAGGACCGCGGATAGATCTGGTAGATCACGGCGGTTTCCCACCATTTCAAAATGGACAAAACTATCCCCCCTTCACCGAGCCGGCGAGTAGCCCGCGAATGAAGTAACGTTGCATAGCAAGGAACACGATTACCGGCACGATCATCGAGATAACGGCCGAGGCGTTCAGAAGGTGGAGCTGGTCCTTGAAGGTGCCAAGCTGCTTTTCAAGCCGGATCGGAAAAACGAGGTCGGTTCCCTCGTTCGGCCCGATATAGAGCGCAACGATCAGATCATTCCACACCCACAGGAACTGGAAGATGCTGAAGCTCGCCAGCGCCGGCACCGACAGCGGCACAATCAGCCGGGTGAAGATCTGGATATGGTTGGCGCCGTCGATCCGCGCGCTTTCCAGCAACTCGCGCGGCAGGCCGACGATATAGTTGCGTAGAAGATAAATCGCTAATGGCAGGCCGAAGGCCGTATGGGTGATCCATAGGCTTGCGAAGGTCTTCGACGGGTAGGTGCAACTTTGCGTCAGTTCGCAATCTGTCAGGAACTGTTTCAGCGCTGCTGCCCAAGAGGCGATCCCGCTGAAGCCCTGCAGTATCGGAAGGAAGGCCAGCTGCGTCGGCACCACCATCAGCGAGACGACAATGACGAATAACCAGTCCCGCCCCGGAAACCGCATCCATGCAAAGGCATAGGCGGCGAAGGCGGCGATGGTGATCGGAATGATCGTTGCTGGGATTGTCACGATGAATGACGAGATCAGCGCGTTGGGCACATTCTTGTTCTCGAACAGCACCTCGACGTAGGCCTCCTCATCAAAAACCGGGTTCTGGTTGATGATGGCCTCCAGATTCTTCGGCTTTGGCACTGTTGCCTCGGTGAAGGTCCAGATGAAATCACCATTAGGCTGGAAGACTAAGGCACCGTCACGCACATCCATCGCCTCGCCGGCTGGCACGAGCTTGCGGATCAGTTTTGTCTTGCCGGGCTTGTCCGGATCGGCGACACGTCCCTTGAACAGGATCGATTGCACCTCGCCGGAAATTGGGAAGGATTGCTCGTCCTTGTTCAGCCGCTCGAAGATGTTGCCGGTCATCTTCGTGACTTTGGTCTTGTTACCCCTATCATGTGTGCTGAAGCGGTGGCCAAGCTCAGTTGGTGAAAAGGCTGTCCAGAAGCCGGAGGTCTGCGATGCCAGTTCCGATCGCAGCGAGGTCGTAACAAGCGCCACGAACGGCACCACCCAAATAAAGACGATCAGCCCCAGGATGACATGGCGAAGTGTGCTGCCAATCATCAGTTGAACCCCTTCTGCTCGCGCCGGATCCGCCAGGCGTTGAAGACCATGTTTGGAATAACCGTCAGCATCAGCATGATGGCAATGGCGGCAAACAAATTGTCGACATTGTCGCCACCGATCGACCAGTTATTGCGGGCGTTTTCCATCATGGTAGCCAGTAGCAGCTTGTCATCGTCATTCGCCGACAGCGCATAGGGAATGTCGAAGACCTTGAGGACGAGGATAACGAGCGTTGTCCAGACCACCACCACGGTGGAATAGATCTGTGGAAGCTTCACCCGGAAGAACATCTGAAACGGGTTCGCGCCATCGATTGTGGCCGCCTCAATGGTGTCCTGCGGCACGCCACGGAGCGCCGCAGAGAAGATCACCATGGCAAACCCCGTCTGCACCCAGACAAGGATCCACATCAGAAAGAAATTGCCCCAGAATTTCAGATTGTAGAGTGGCTCGTTATATTCGGCTCCATGTCCGAGAACGGCTTTCAACAAGCCGATCTGGTAGGACGGAGTGGAAC
>JAKMFG010000065.1 GCA_022425565.1 Alphaproteobacteria bacterium | reverse complement strand
GTAACGAAATCGCCGCCATCCAAAACGGTGGCGGCGACGATGCGGTCGTGATGAAAGGCGAGGCTGATCATATGCCTGGATGCCTGCCGGAATAGATCCGTCGCAAGCGGAACGCTACTTGATCTTCGCTTCGCGGAACATAACGTGCTTGCGCGCCTTCGGGTCGTACTTGCGGACTTCAAGTTTTTCCGGCTTGGTGCGCGGGTTCTTCTTGGTCACGTAGAAGTAGCCAGTGTCGGCGGTGCTGACGAGGCGAATTTGCAGGGTTGCTGGCTTTGCCATCTTTCAGGCTCCTTGGCTGTCGGCGGCGCGCGCCGGTATCTCGTAAAACAGCGCGCAAATTGGGCGAGACAGGGCCATTTGTCAAGCATTGATCAGCGTGATCGGCGCGGTTTGCCCGACTTCTTGCCGGCCTTGCCAATACCTTTGCCGCCACTCTTGCCTCTGGACCGCGCCTTGGCCCCTCCCTTTGCCCCGCCTGCGCCCGTCTTTGCCTTGCGGGGCTTGCCGCCACGTCCCGTACGCTTGGAGGTGCCACCGCCATCGACATATGACAGCAGAATGCCGCCATTCACCGGAGTGACATCGACAACAAGGACATCAACTGCATCGCCGATTCCCAGCGCCATTCCGTTATGGCGTCCGAGCATGCGCATGCCGGATTTGTCCAGCGTGTAATAGTCATCGGGCAGGGTGCGCGCCGGCAGGAAGCCGTCGGCAGCCCCGTCACCAAGGCTGACAAAGGCGCCTGCGCCCGTCACACCGGCGACAACACCGTTTACCACCTTGCCCTTCTGGCCGGCGAACAGGGCTGCGGCGAAACGGTCAATGGTGCGACGCTCGGCCGCTGCCGCGCGTCCCTCGGTTTCCGAAATATGGGTGCAGTCATCGACGAGGTCGAAAGCCTGTCTGCCGCCCAGCCCGTCACGCGGCGCGCTGCCGGGTGACAGCATGTCGACAAGGGCGCGGTGCACGAGAAGGTCGGCGTAACGCCGGATCGGCGAGGTGAAATGCGCGTAGTGCCTGAGTGCCAGCCCGAAATGCCCGAGATTGTCGATGCTGTAGACAGCCTTGGCCTGGCTCCGCAGGACCGCTTCATTCACCATCTTTTCATCGGCGCTATCGCGAACATGTGCGAGAATAGCGTTGAAATGGTGCGGGCGCAGGACCTGGCCGCGCGCAAGGCGGGTGCCAACCGCATCCGCAAGGTCGCGAAGTCCCTCGGTCTTCTCCGGGTCGGGCTGGTCATGGACGCGGAAGACACAAGGCCGCTGTGCCCGGATCAGTGCCTCCGCAGCGGCGACATTTGCCGCGATCATGTAGTCCTCGATCAGGCGCTGGGATTCCGATTGCGCGCGTTGGACGATAGCGGCCGGAGCGCCGTCATCATCAAGCACGACGCGCCGTTCCTTCAGGTTCAACGCAAGCGGCTCGCGCGCCGCACGAGCCCTGCCAAGCGCGTCCCATGCGCCAAACAGGTTGGTCAGAATGGCTTCATCAAGCTCCAGCTCTTCGGCAGTCATGCTGCCTTCATGCCAGGCCTGAACCTTGTCATAGGTCAACCGCGCGGCCGAGCGGATCAGCGCGCGCTCAAAGCTGTGAGAGGTGACATCGCCGTCCGCATCCAGCGTGATGATCGCAACCATCGCCGCACGCGGCTCGTTCGGGCGCAGCGAACACAGGTCGTTTGACAGCGCTTCGGGCAGCATCGGTACGACGCGGTCTGGAAGATAGACCGAGTTGCCGCGCTTCCGTGCCTCGGTATCAAGCGCTGAGCTCGGGCGAACATAATGCGAGACATCGGCGATCGCCACGCGGATTTCCCAGCCGCCGGCATCCAGCGGTGCGGCAAGAACGGCATCGTCGAAATCACGGGCATCGGCGCCGTCAATGGTCACGAAGGGCAGCGCGCGCATGTCACTGCGCCCCTTCGCCGGCGGGACCTTCAACCCCTCGGTCTCGGCGATGGTCTGCTCGTCGAACACATGCGGAATGTCGTTCTCGGCAATGGCCAGTCCGCTGAAGGCGCCCGGAGAGTCGGCAGGCCCCAGATTGTCGATGACGCGGGCCGTCTTGCCGAGATGGCCGCGTCGCGGCAGCAATTCGGCCTCGACGAGGTCTCCCTCGGCAAAGGGGATATCTCCTCCCGTCTGGAGTGTGATGGTGTCGCGCGCCCCACGCGCCGCCTGCTGCAGGATCAGGCCGCCGCGCCCGCCAATGGCAGTTCCAAACAGGCGCTGCTGCATACTGTCGAGAATGCGGATGATCTTCGCTTCGTAGCGTGCGCCACTGATCCGGCGAAGGCGCGCCAGAACCTGCTGCCCGACCCGCGGGGCACGGCCGCTGCGCTTGTCCGGGAAAACTCTGATGGATGGCGGGGCGCCGTCGACTTCCAGTGCGGGAACGGCAAGCAGGGTGCCGTCGCGGTCGACACTGCGGACGATCAGGACGGTGACTTCGGGAAGCTGGTCCGGGCTGGCGAGCTTGCGCCCTCCCTGACG
>JAKMFG010000210.1 GCA_022425565.1 Alphaproteobacteria bacterium | reverse complement strand
GGGCGTCTGCGTTACTCTCCGGCGCCGCTGACACATTGCAGAATACGGGAACCACGGAATTCTTCATGTCAGCATCGGCGAGCGCTGCCGCCATGGCGTCGGCAGCCGGCTGCATCATGTCACAATGAAACGGTGCGCTGACCGGAAGCTTGATGGCGCGGCGAATGCCGCGGGCATTGGCCGCCTCGATGGCCAGGTCAACCGCCGCTGCGGCACCGCTGACGACGATCTGTCCCGGCGCATTGTCATTTGCAAGCTGGATGACGCCTCCAGCCGATGCTTCGGCCGTGATCTCGTCGATCACCGTCTCCTCAGCACCAAGAATCGCGGCCATCGCTCCCTGACCAGCCGGAACCGCATCCTGCATGCTGTCGCCGCGGAGGCGCAGCAGGCGCGCCGCATCGCCGATCGTCAGCGTGCCGGCAGCGACGAGAGCCGAATATTCACCGAGAGAATGACCCGCAACGAAAGCAGCCATTGCCGCCATGTCCTTGCCGGTCTTCTCCTTCAGCACGGCAAGCGCCGCCATGGATGCGGCAAACAGAGCCGGCTGGGCGTTGCGGGTCAGGCGCAGATTCTCCTCGGGACCGTCCTGCATCAGGCGGAACAGATCCTCGCCAAGCGCATCATTAACCTCTTCAAAGACAGCGCGCGCCGCCGGAAAGGCCTCGGCCAGAGATCCACCCATGCCGACAGCCTGTGATCCCTGACCTGGAAACTGGAACATTATCTTTTGTGTCATGCGATGCCTCCCGAACCCCGCTCGCCGATCCGTATACGCAATGTCGCGCGGAGCTATTCCATAGTTGCATGGCGACGTCAATGGCGGCGGAATTTGGCGAAATTATGCCATAGCGCCCCTGCCGGCAGGTGCAGACAATTCGCTTGCGCCCGGCGCGGCATCGTGTATGGTGCGCTTCGCATCAGACGCGGCGCTGCCCGTCTGTGCCTACATCACAGAAACAGTCCTTGCCGGGAAACCGGCTGGCCCCGTGCACAGATTGGCATTGGGCAATTAGCCAGAAGGAGTTACGCATGCGCTTGTATGAAAGCGTGTTCATTGCGCGTCAGGATATCTCGTCCCAGCAGGTCGAATCCATGGCCGATGAATTTGCCGGCATCATCACCAACGCCGGTGGTAAAATCCATAAACGTGAATATTGGGGCCTGCGGTCTCTAGCCTATCGCATCAAGAAGAACCGCAAAGGCCACTACATCATGTTCAACCTCGAGACCGACGGCGCGACGCTGAAGGAATATGAGCGGATCATGGGCCTGAACGAAGATGTTCTTCGTTTCCTGAACATCCGCCTCGAGGAAGTCGACGAAGCACCGTCGATCATCATGCAGAACAAGGGTGAGCGCAGTGACCGCGGGGATCGCGGTGACCGCGGAGATCGTGGTGACCGCGGAGATCGTGGTGATCGCGGATCACGTCCGCCGCGCCAGGAAGCCGCAGCAGAAGCAACGCCGGCCGAAGAAGCCGCAGCAGAAGCAAAGCCGGCTGAAGCCGCAGCAGAAGCCGCACCTGCCACCGACAGCAGCGAGGAGTAGATCATGACGCAACTCGAAATTAAACGCGAAGCCGTCCGCCGTCCGTTCGGCCGCCGCCGCAAGTCGTGCCCGTTCTCAGGTCCGAATGCGCAGGTCATCGACTACAAGGACACCAAGCTGCTTGCGCGCTACACATCCGAGCGCGGCAAGATCGTGCCGTCGCGCATCTCGGCCGTTTCAGCCAAGAAGCAGCGCGAATTGGCCGTTGCCATCAAGCGGGCACGGTTCCTTGCGCTGATGCCTTACGTGACCTCGTAACGTCGCGGCAAGCAAAGGAGACATTGAACAATGGAAATCATTCTGCTTGAACGCGTCGAGAAGCTCGGCCAGATGGGCGATGTCGTGAAGGTGAAGCCGGGTTACGCCCGCAACTTCCTGTTGCCGCAAGGCAAGGCTCTTCGCGCCAACAAGAACAATCTCGAGCGTTTTGAGACCGAAAAAGCCCAGCGTGAAGCTGACAACCTGTCCCACCGTAACGAGGCAGAAACAGAAGCCGGCAAGATGAACGGCATCGCAGTCAGCATGGTTCGCGCCGCATCGGAAATGGGTCAGCTCTTCGGTTCCGTCACCTCGCGCGATATCGCCGAGGCCGTAACCGAGGCCGGCTTCACCATCACCCGCAACCAGGTGGTGATGGAAAAGGCCATCAAGACACTCGGCCTTCACGATACACGCCTTCGCCTTCATCCCGAGGTGTCGGTCACGGTCACAGTCAACGTCGCGCGCTCGCTCGACGAGGCGAAGACCCAGCTGGAGACCGGCGTAGCGGTCACCGGCATGATCGATGACGATGATGACGACATGGATGACGGTTACGCAGCAGCAGCCGAAGCCGCACCCGCAGAGGAAGCTGCTTCTGAAGAGGCATCTGCTGAAGAAGCGCCTGCTGAAGAAG
>JAKMFG010000020.1 GCA_022425565.1 Alphaproteobacteria bacterium | reverse complement strand
ACAGAAGCGGCAACAGACTGACCGGAGACAAGCAAGATGCATATCGCCCCCTATGACAACGGCAACAAGCCCATCGTCGATGCCGAAAACAGCACCGTTCCGCTGAATTATTTCAACATCGTCAAGCTGAAGAAGGGCGAGGCCTTCACCTATCAGGTGCCGGGCTACGAGACCTGCATTGTTCCGGCCACCGGCACGGTCGATGTCGATGTCGAGGGTGTTGCCTTTGCCAGCCTTGGCAGGCGCGGCGAGGATGTGTGGGATGGCGAGCCTGAAGGTGTTTATGTGCCGGTCGGCGCCAGCGTCACCATTGTCTGCATGTCAGACGAGACCGAGACTTTCATTGCCGGCGCGAAATACGACAAGGTGCTGGAGCCGTTCGACGTGCGCGAGCCCGACCTCGTGCAGTACGGCTCTGACGACACCAAGACACACCGCAAGATCAAGCATATCCTTGGCCAGAAGCAGCATGACAAGGTCGGCAGGCTGCTGGTGTCCGAGCTGTTTACAGTCGGGGCGGGAGGCTGGTCAGGCTTCCCCAGCCACAAGCACGACACCAACCGCCTGCCGGACGAAACCCGCCATGACGAGACCTATAATTTCCGGTTCAAGCCGAACTGGGGATCGGGGCTGCAGATGCTGCAGCGCGAGGACGGCCAGCCTGGTGACGCCTATCACATCGTCGACGGCTCGACGATCTGTATCGACAATGGCTATCACCCCTGCGCCGTTCTGCCGGGCTATGAGATGTACTATTTCACCATTCTTGGCGGGCTCACACAGCGCTCGCTGGTGCAGTATTTCCAGCCGACACATGCCTATCAGATCGAGACGATCCCGGGCATCAAGGACATGATCGCGAAATTCAAATGACGGAGCTGACGGCATGAGCCTCGCAACCCTGTCAGATGTGCTGCAACCGGCGCTGAGAGGCGGCTATGCCGTCGGCGGGTTTGTCACGCTCGGCTGGGAGGAGATGCGTGCCTATGTTGCTGCCGCCGAGGCAGAGAATGTACCGGTGATCCTTCAGGCCGGCCCGGGCTGCCGCGAGCATACGCCGCTTCCCGTGCTGGCCGCGATGTTCCGCACTCTGGCCGAGGGGGCTTCGGTGCCGGTGGTGGCACATCTCGATCATGGCTACAGCTTTGAGGAGTGCCGTATCGCGCTTGATTGCGGGTTTACGTCATTGATGTATGACGGCTCGAAGAAGCCGCTGAATCAGAACATTGACGAGACCGCCCGCATTGCCGAGATGGCGCATGACGCCGGCATCTCCTGTGAAGGCGAGATCGGCTTTGTCGGCTATCACGGCGGTGCTGAATCCGCTGGCACCGATCCGGACGAAGCGGCGCAATTCGCGCGCCAGACGGGCGTTGATGCGATGGCGATCTCGGTTGGCAATGTGCATCTGCAGACATCAAGCGGCGATGGCCTGGACGAGGAGCGTATCCGTGCGATTGAGGCGGTTACGGACGTGCCGCTGGTTATCCATGGCGGTTCTGGCGTGCCGGCAGCCCAGCGCACCGCGCTGGCGCGCACCTCAAGCATCTGCAAATACAATATCGGCACCGAGCTTCGCATGGCCTTCGGCGCGGCGCTTCGCGATGCGGTGGGCGCAGACCCGGACCGGTTCGACCGGGTGCAAATCCTGAAAGAGACGCATGACCCGGTGGTCGCCGCCACGCGCCGGGTGCTGGCCGCGCTTAAGCCTGCCTGAATTCTATTTTCTGACCTCTGCTTGCTGTTCTATGTTTTGGCCAGTTCGTCCCGAAGGGCCAGAATATCCGTCCAGGTCTTTTCCGGAATATGGATGATGCCGCCGGCCTCTTCGCGGATGCGGCGTTCGCGCTCGCCGGGGACCTCCACCCGGTCGAACCCGGGTGCTGGCGGGCAGCCGCGCATGTCGGCAAGGATCACCTCGGCGCGTTCCTGAAGCGTATGGCCAGCCGTCATGCGGGTGGTGTCGACCATGATCAGCAGCCAGTTCGCCTCGGTCGCTACCGGCCCGATCAGCGCTTCGGCAATCAGTTCAGCCGCCAGTGCCAGCGCATATCCTTTCTGTCCGGCGGCCGGAAGAATGGCTCCGCCCTCGAAATAGGCTTTCGGGTCCGTACTGGGATTGCCATCGGCATCTATCAGGCAGCCTTCCGGCAGAAGTGCACCGGCGCTTTCGGCGGCGTAAATCCAGCCGCCGGCGACCATGGAAGTCGCCAAATCCAGGATGAAGGGGCCGTTCCCGCCCCCGGGAAGGCCGAGGCACCAGGGGTTTGTCGGCAGCTTTGCCTGCGCGCCGCCATGCGGCGCCACCTGCCGCCAGACGGCTCGGTTACCGCCTCCGATCAGGATGGACATCATGCCGGCCTCTGCCGCCAGCTCGGCAAAGGCACCGTGCCGTCCGGTGTGTCCAAGATTGGTGATGGCGGTCACGCTCATGCCCGTATCCACGGCCGTTTCGATGGCTGTGTCAAAGGCAAGCTGCATCGCCGGAATGCCGTGTCCACCGCCACCGTCGATGGTCAGGAACTGGCCGTCACGCTTTGCGACACGCGCCCTGCCACCGGCCGACATATAGCCGCTTTTGAACTGCTGCGCATATTGCAGGATGCGCATGACACCATGGGATTCGACCCCGCACAGGCTCGCCTCTGCCAGATGTTCGGCGATGGCGTCGGCCACCCGCCCGTCGCATCCAAGATCGGTCAGGATATCGATCATGACCTCGACGGCCTCGGTCCCGTCAACCTGAAGCCTCACACCGTCGAAATCAAGTTTCGATGCCATGGCCGGGTCAGCCGATCATCTCGTCGGAGCGGTCGTCTGTCTCGCCGAGGCGTTTCAGCACAGCCGGCTTTGTACCCTCATAGACCTTTTCGAGATTCGCCGCGATCTTGGCGTTCTCGCGCTCGAACAGGCAGGCGCCCGTCCTGTCCGAGGCGACGATGAACGGGCCCATCCGGTTCGCCCGGATCACCCACATCGCCTGTGCCAGCCCCAGCTCGTCGCGCCAGTGAACGGCTTCAACAGTCTCGACCCCGCGTCCCAGCAGCGCTCCCGTGCCATAGCCGACGGTGGACAGGTAGATCGCGCCGTTCGGCACGAAATAGTCCTTATAGTCCTTCGAGGACATGCCGCCCTTGCCGATGATCAGCCGCGCGCCGGTGGTCTCGATCCAGCGCGGCAGCCATTTGGCAAAGCGGAAAGAGGCCGTGGCCGTTACCGCGCCAAGATCAAAGCTGCCATCATCGCGGATATTGGCGGCGGGCGAGCAGTGGAAGTTCGCCGCGCTGGCAGCAGGCAGGTCGATGGGGAGCGGCGCGCCCTCATCCAGCGCACGCATATAGACGCCTTCGCGCGCGGTATAGATCAGCCCGTCGAGCCAGACGATGTCGCCAAGCTCGAGCGCATCGAGATCGGCCTTGTCAGGCGTCGTGCTCAGGCGGATTTCGCGTGGCCCGCTGGAAGGTCCCATTCGACCGTCTCCCGTCGCTGATAGGGGGTGAACCAGTCCGGATCGGTGCGGTGCTCGACACGCCCGTCCGGGAAAATGCGCGCCACCGCGCGGCGCGATGACAGGCAGAAGGCGTGGACCGACATCTGCATGCCGCCGGTATGGCAGTAACCGACCTCGATGTTGCAGTCGATCACCATATGCTTGCCGACAAATCCCATGGCGCCCATGCCGATGGAATTGCCGAGCTCCTTCAGCTCGTCCTCGAGTGTGGCGATGCGCGGGTCGCTGTTGCGGTCGCCAACGGTGCGCAGGCAGGCGGCGCGCTTGCCAAGCACCATGCAGCTATCCTTGGTTCCGCCAAGCCCGATCCCGATGATGGCCGGCTGGCAGGCAAGGCCGCGCTTGCCGAAGGCGACAAGACTGTCGAGATAGAAACGCTTGATGCCCTCGATCCCGTCGGAGGGGAACAGCATCCTGTAGTCGGTGCCGAACAGCCCGCCCTTGTGAACCGTGATCAGGTCGATCCATTCATCGCCGGGCTCATAGCCATATTCGATTTCCGGTGCGCCGATCCCGACATTGTTGTCATGATCGGTCCGCCACAGCGGATGCACGCGGTTCGGGCGCAGCGGGACATTCGCGGTGGCATCGGCGGTGGCGCGGCGCAGCGCCGCCTCCAGCGCGATCGGACCGCCCTCGATTGTTGTCTCGTTGCCCATCTTCACATACCAGCGCGGCGTGCCGGTATCGCCGCACATGGCCCGTCCGTCTTCCTTGGCGGCAACGTAATTATCCAGCATCGCGCGTAGCACATAGGAGGACAGGTCGCCATCCTCGCTGTCGGCCGCCTTTTTCAGGCCTGTCAGATAGTCGTCGGGAATCTCGATGGCGGCCTTCGCCATCAGCTTGTTCGCCGTCGACTCGATGACATCTATCGGGATCATGTCTGCCTCCCAGCTGTGACGACAGGCTATTCGGCCGCGACGAGCGTCTCCGGCTCGCCGTCCGGCAGGATGGTCTGTCCGGGTGACACGATGGTAAAGCGAACCGGCTCGCGCGTCACCTCGAGAGAAGAGCTCTGCATCCGCACCTTGGTGAAATAGGATTTCGCCAGCTCGCCGACATCGGGGTGGTCTTCGCGGTAATGCGCACCGCGCGAGTTTTCGCGAGCGATCCCGGCATGGGTGATGACCCGTGAAATCTCGACAAGGGACCGCATGTTGAGCCAGTCATGCCAGGTCAGGTTGAAAGCGAGGTTTCCACCGGCGATGCCGGTCTGCATCAGTTCATCCTCGATGGCGTCGAGCTTGGCCAGCGCGCCGGTCATGCCGGCCTTGGTACGGATCACGCCAACATCGTCCCACATCACATTCTGCAGCTCGCGGCGCAGCGCGTGGATATCGCCCTGAACATGGCTGCTTTGCGAACGTCTGGCCGGATGCATGGCGCGCGCCACCTCGGCCTCGATCACTGTTTCGTCAGAGTCGCGAAGGCTGTTCTGAAGCGCGATATCGCGCCCCATCACATCACCGGCGATGCCGCCATAGACGGTCGAGTTGGCAACGCCGTTGCCGCCCAGCCTGTTGGCGCCATGTGCGCCGCCGGCATCCTCGCCAGCGACATAGAGGCCGGGAAGGGCGGTCCTCGCGTCGGTATCCACGACAACGCCACCCATGAAATAATGTGCCGTCGGCACCACCTCGACCAGGCCGCCTGCCAGGTCGAAGCCGCAATCGGCGCAGCGTTTCACCATGCCGGCGAATTTCTGCGCGACCTTGTCGGGGCCCAGATGCGACATGGCGATATGGACGCCGCCCTGCGGGGTGGTGTTGCCCTTGCGCATTTCGTCATAGATGGCGCGGCTGACAATGTCGCGGGTGGCGCGCTCGCCGCGCTCGTCATAACCGAACATGAACCGCTCGCCATCGCCGTTCAGCAGGATGCCGCCGGCCCCGCGAAGCCCTTCTTCCAGCACCGTGCCGGTCATGCGGGTGTCGTCACCGGCCAGCAGGCCTGTCGGATGGAACTGCACCATTTCCATATCGCGCAGCGGCAGCCCCGCCCGAAACGCCATCGACAGCCCGTCCATCGTCTTGTCGCCAGACGGTGTGTGATAGCGATACATGGTCGGCCCGCCGCCGGTCGCCATCAGCACCGCCTTGGCCCGCACCATGCGGAAATTGCCGGTACGCATGTCGATCATCAGCACGCCTGCCAACCCTTCGCCATCCTTTGACGGGACAAGGGCGATGGCGCGGTGTTCCTGCAACCGTTCCACCGGCCGGCTGAGGACCTGTTCCATCAGCCTGTTGATGATCTCGATCCCGGTCAGGTCACCCTTGTGAACGGTGCGGTCCGCCGTCTGCCCGGCGAAAGCCTTCTGGTGAAGCGAGCCGTCGGTATTGCGGTCGAAGAAGCAGCCGACCTCGTTCTCCAGCTCGTGAATGCGCTCGACCGCGGTCTCGCACAGCCGCCACGCCATATCCTGATCGGGAAGCCACTTGCCACCATTGATCGTGTCCATGAAATGGCGCTCGACCGTATCGCCGCCGCCAAGCGCCACATTGTATCCGCCCTGCACCATGCGGGTGCAGCCGCACTTGCCGATCAGCCCCTTGACCGCAAGCGTGATTTTCGTGCCTGCGGGTGCGCTCTGCTGGGCGTGCAGCGCGGCGAACAGCCCGGCGCCGCCGGACCCGAGGATCAGGATGTCGGTGTCATGTCTGTCAATCTGTGCGTTCATCCGCAAAATGCCCTAGATCGCCTGAAGGAAGAAAATGCCGGACAGGAATGCTGACACGGCGAGGGTGCCAGCGGCCAGTGTCTTGTGCGGTGCCGGCCAGGGAAGCCATTCCAGCGCCATCAGCCGCAAGCCGCCAAACAGATGCACCGCCAGAAGGAAGACAAGGCCGAATTCGGCCAGCTTGACCATTGGCAGTTCGGTAAAGGCAAGGAAGCCGTCAAGAGCCGCGACATCAGTCAGGGCCAGTGACAGCGCCCAGAAATGAAGTGGCAGGAACAGCGCCAACCCCACGCCTGACAGGCGGTGCAGAATATG
>JAKMFG010000017.1 GCA_022425565.1 Alphaproteobacteria bacterium | reverse complement strand
GGTGAAGACGGCAGCGCCAACCAGGGCAGTTTCGGGGTTGATTTCAACCTTGTCGACAGCAACCTGAACACCGCACAATCCGGCATCACGGCAGGCGGCAATCTCGCGCTGACCACCGGTGGCGACACGACGCTCACCGGTGCCGTCGTCCAGGGCGGCACAGTTGATGCCAATATTGGCGGCGACCTGACCGTGACCACGCTTCAGGAGGATGAGTTCTCACTGGCGCTGAACCTCGAGGCTGGCGGCAGCAGCGAAGGATCGGGAAGTGGCAATTTCGGCGCCGGGATCGATCTGACCGACCGTACGGAAACCACGACGGTCGCCGGAATCCTCGCAACCAACGGTAACGCCGATGTGACGGTCGCCGGTGACACCACGCTGACCGGCGCCTCGATCACCGCGCAGGGCGGCGAGGTCAATCTCGATACGCAGTCACTGACCGTGACGGATCTTGCCAGCAGCAGCCTGTCCCTATCCGCTGGAATCGGCGGTGGCATCGATGCCAGTTCGATCGATGGCGAGGACACAGAAGCGCTTGACGTCCTTGGCGCGGCACAGGAAGCAGGCGACGGCGCACCGAACCTGAATTTCGAGTTGAGCAGCAGCAGCGGCACGACAACCGGCGGCGTGGGTGACGGCGCAACCGCAGCCGGCACCGAAGGCGCACCGACCGCAACCGAGGCTGCGAGTGCCGTCCTCAGTTCGCTTCAGCAGCAGATTGCGGCAGCAAACGAAGCCGGCGGACCAGACGCACCACAGGGCGTTTCGGCCGAAGAGCTGACCGTCAAGCTCGGCACGCTTCAGGCCAGCGCCTCGACAACAGCCTTCGAGGCACAGCAGGCTGCCGCCGACATCTTCAACGAGGGTGATCCGGCATCGGCAGAAGCGCTCGAGGGGCTGAGCCCGAACCAGGCGGTCCTGATGCTGCAGGCAGCACGGGTCTGGCTGACGCCCGACCAGCAGGCGCAGATCGACACCGCGATCCAGCAGATCGTCACCGGGACCGAGCCGGCCGCAACAACCGGCGAGGATGACAGCTAGACGTGAAGGGTGCGGCGGCATGCGCAGCCGGAGCCGTGAGCGGGAGCAATCAGCCGGGCCAATCAGCCGGACCAATCAGCCGGGCCAATCAGCCGGGCCAATCAGACAGCGAGCCTGTCCACGATCACGGATTTGTCGCGGCATTCGGGAACCGGCGAAATCACCCTGCCATCAGCCTGATGCTGCAGCAGATTGTCGACGACGAGGTCGCCCATGGCCTGCCGCGTCTCTTCCGTCGCACTGCCGATATGCGGTGTCAGCACCACATTATCCATGGAGAGCAGGGCCGCGGGAACATTCGGCTCGTCCGCAAACACATCAAGCCCCGCCGATCCCAGCCTGCCCTCTTCAAGCGCGGCGACCAGCGCCAGTTCATCCACCACGGACCCGCGCGACACATTCACCAGCATACCGTCCGGACCCAGCGCGTCGATCACCTCGCGGTTGACGATGCCGTGCGTCTCTGACCCGCCGGGGGTGACGACAAACAGCACCTCTGCGTCCGCCGCCATCTTCTCAAGGTCAGGACAATAGCGATAGGGAACATCCCGCCTTGTGCGGTTGTGGTAGGAAATCTCGGCGTGGAAGGGCTCCAGCTTCCTGGCCAGCGCCAGCCCGATCCGTCCCAGTCCCAATATGCCGACACGCCGGTGGTCTGCCGATCGCGACAACGCCATATGGCGCTTTTCCGGCCAGCTTCCATCGCGGACAAAGGCATCACTCCCCAGCAGGTTCCGGTAACAGGCCAGCATCAGCATCAATGCGGTGGTGGCAACCTCGTCGCTCAGCACCCCGGGGGTGTGGGTGACCAATACGCCGCGCTCGCCCGCAAGGCCAACATCGATGGCGTCATAGCCAACCCCATAGTTGCTGATCAGCTTCAAAGCTGGCAGCGCATCCATCCAGGCGCGCGGCACGCCGTTATGGCCGTCTGTCAGAACATGGGCAATCGCATGCCCTTCCCGCGCCAGAAACGCCGGCACGTCATCGATCCTGTCAGTATAATGCAGGGTGAATGACGGCGTCAGGCGGGCGTCCATTCGCGGGGTAATCTCGCCGATGACAAGAAGATTGGCGGTCATGGGTTGCTGTCTTCTGGAACCATCACGTCGGGCTACATCGTCGCGCCAATCTGCCATGGCACGAATTCATAGTCGCCAAGACCCTGCGCCTCGGATTTCGAAGCGGCGCCGGATGCCACATCCAGAAGCATCTGATAGATCTCACGGCCTTTCTCCTCAAGGCTCTGCCCCTCGGTCAGCATTGCGCCGGCATTGATATCCATGTCGGAGACCAGCCGTTCATACATCTCTGTGTTGGTCGCGATCTTGATGCAGGGCGAGGGCTTTGAGCCAAAGGCAGAGCCGCGCCCGGTGGTGAAGGTTACAAGGTTGCAACCGCTGGCGATCTGCCCGGTCACCGATGCCGGGTCGTATCCTGGTGAATCCATAAAGGTGAAGCCGCGTGCCGTCACCGGCTCGGCGTATCTGTAGACTCCGGTCAGCGGCGAGGTGCCACCCTTCGAGGCTGCGCCGAGCGATTTTTCCAGAATGGTCGTCAGCCCACCTTTCTTGTTGCCGGGGCTGGGATTATTGTCCATCGACCCACGGTTGCGTTCGGTGTAGTCCTGCCACCAGTCGATCAGATCGACCAGCCGCCTGCCGGTGGCCGCGTCGACGGCACGCCGTGTCAGCAGATGTTCGGCGCCATAGATTTCCGGTGTTTCAGCCAGAACGCCGGTGCCACCCTGCGCAACCAGAAGGTCGCAGGCGTAACCAAGTGCCGGATTGGCAGTCACGCCGGACAGCGCATCCGAGCCGCCGCATTGCAATGCCACCATCAGCTCCGAGGCCGGACACGGCTCGCGGGTCGCCTTGTTCACCTCGGGCAGCATCTCGCGGACCATGGCGATGCCCGCCTCGACCGTCTTTGCCAATCCCATGGAGTCCTGAATGTTCATGGCCTTGAACAGTGGCCCCTGCTTCAAGCCATAGGCCTCGAGAAGCCAGTCGATCTGGTTCATCTCGCAGCCAAGCCCGACCATCAGCACGCCGCCATGGTTCGGGTTGCGGGCATAGCCCCACATCACCCGCTGCAGCGCCTCGAACCCCTCACCCGAACCAGCCATGCCGCAACCGGTGCCATGGACAAAAGCGACCACACCGTCAACATTCGGGTATTGCGCCATCTCCTCGGGACCGAAGGCGGAGGCGATCATCCGCGCCGCCGTCGCCGAGCAGTTCACCGAGGTGAGGATGCCGATATAGTTGCGCGTGCCGACCCGGCCGTTCTCGCGCCGGTAGCCCATGAAACTGTCGCACGCGCCTTCGCCGACCGGGGTCACCGGCCGCAGGTCGGTGGCAAAATCATAGTCTGCAGAGGTTTTGCGGAACTCGACATTCTGTGTATGGACGTGACTGCCTGCGGGAATGTCCTCGCTGGCATAGCCGATTACCTGGGCATATTTGCGCACCGCCTCGCCGGCGGCGATGTCGCGCGTTGCCAGCTTGTGGCTCCGCGGAATGATCCCGCATGTCTCTGTGGCCTCGACCGCGGTTCCGGCTTCCAGCGTGCGGGTCGCAGTCACGACATTGTCTTCAGGATCGAGTCGGATGGTCGTGGACATCGTGTCTGACCTTTCGGCAAATATGATACGAACGGGATGGAAAGCGCCTTGGCCAGATCGGAACCGGGGCTGCTGCGAACAGCCTTTCGGCTTTCAAGACCGGCTGAATACCCTGCCATCCAACAGCCTCAGTAAGAAACGGTGCCATAACCTTGTCAAGGCGGAAACCCTTGAATAGGTTAGGAAGCCGTCATCCCAAACATTCGTCGAACCACCGGCGAGACTGGGCAGGACAAGTCCTGCCGGCTGGGGTTAGACTGTGCGTTGATCTGACAGGAGTGGGTGTGAGCATGACAGGATCGGGAAGACTTGGCGGAAAGCGGGCGCTGATTACAGCGGCGGGCCAGGGCATCGGCCAGGCCACGGCACTGGCGATGGCGGCAGAGGGCGCCGAAGTCTACGCCACCGACATCAATGAAGACGCGCTTGCCAGACTGGACGGGGAACATGGCATTACCACCTTCACCCTCGATGTACTGGATCTGGATTCCGTCGTTGCCGGCGTCGGGCAGGCCGATCCGGACATTCTGTTCAACTGCGCCGGGTTCGTTCATCACGGCACCATCTTCGATGCCACCGAAGATGAGTGGAATTTTGGTCACGAGCTGAATGTGCGTTCAATGTTCTGGACATCGCGGGCCGCCCTGCCGGCGATGCTCGAGCGCGGCAGCGGGTCGATCATCAATATGTCTTCAGTCGCGTCATCTGTGATCGGTGCGCCAAACCGGTTCGTCTATGGAGTGACCAAGGCAGCGGTGATCGGGCTGACCAAATCGATCGCCAGCGATTATGTGAAAAGCGGCGTGCGATGCAATGCGATCTGCCCCGGAACCGTGATGAGCCCGTCTCTTCAGGACAGGCTTGCAGCAACCGGGGATTACGACAAGGCCGAGGAAGCCTTCATTGCGCGCCAGCCGATGGGAAGGTTCGGAAAGGCCGAGGAGATTGCCGCACTGACAGTCTATCTCGCATCCGACGAAAGCGGATTTGTTACCGGCCAAGCCATCAATATCGATGGCGGGTGGACCGGATAAGGCAGCAAGAAGGAATCATCGATAATGAGTGACAGGAAAGTAAAGCCGGAAGAGCTGCGCTCTCGGCAATGGTTCAACAATCCCGACGATGCGGAGATGACGGCGCTTTATACCGAGCGCTATCTGAATTACGGCCTGACCCGCGAAGAGCTGCGCGACGGGCGTCCGATCATTGCTCTGGCGCAGACCGGATCGGATCTGTCCCCCTGCAACAGGCACCATCTTGAACTGGCAAAGCGGGTGCGCGACGGCATCATCGCCGCCGGCGGCCTGCCTATCGAAATTCCGGTTCATCCCATTCAGGAAACTGGCAAGCGGCCGACAGCGATGCTGGACCGCAACCTTGCCTATCTGAGCCTTGTCGAGACCCTTTACGGCTATCCGATCGACGGCGTCGTGCTGATGATTGGCTGTGACAAGACAACACCGGCATTGCTGATGGCGGCCGCGACGGTCGATATTCCAGCCATTGCGCTGTCGGTCGGCCCGATGCTGAATGGATGGCACGATGGCAAGCGCACCGGGTCCGGCACCATCATCTGGAAAGCACGCCAGATGATCGCCGCCGGCGAGATTGATGATGACGGCTTCCTCGACCTCGTCACCTCGTCGACACCCTCGACCGGCTATTGCAACACCATGGGAACGGCGACGACGATGAACTCGCTTGCCGAGGGACTCGGCATGCAGCTTCCGGGCTCGGCCGCCATTCCAGCGCCCTATCGCGAGCGCGGGCAAATGTCCTACTACACCGGCAACCGGATCGTCGACATGGTGTGGGATGATCTCAAACCATCCGATATCATGACCCGCGCCGCCTTCGAGAATGCCATCGTCCTGAACTCGGCTATAGGCGGGTCAACGAACGCACCGATTCACCTCAATGCGGTGGCACAGCATCTCGGCATCGAACTGACCAATGACGACTGGCAGAAGCATGGCCACAAGGTGCCGCTTCTGGTGAATCTGCAACCTGCCGGGGAATATCTGGGTGAGGATTATCACCGTGCCGGCGGCGTGCCTGCAGTCATTGGCGAGCTGATGCGCCACAAGCTGCTACCGCACCCGGATGCGGTGACGGCGAATGGACAGTCGATTGGCGAGAACTGCCGGGACTGCGCCATCGCCAACAAGGATGTGATTTTCAGCGTCGACTCCCCGATGAAGGCCGAGGCCGGGTTCATCAACCTTAGCGGCAACCTGTTTGACAGCGCGATCATGAAGACAAGCGTGATCAGCCCATCCTTTGCCAAACGGTTCCTGTCGAACAAGGCAGATCCGAAGGCGTTCGAGGGCACGGCCTATGTCTTTGACGGGCCGGCCGATTTTCATGACCGGATCGATGACGAGACGCTTGGCATGGATGGCAGCGCCATCCTTGTGATGCGCGGAGCCGGGCCCATCGGCTATCCGGGAGGAGCCGAGGTCGTAAATATGCGCCCGCCGGCCTATCTCATCAAACAGGGCATCGACGAGCTTCCCTGCATCGGCGACGGACGCCAGTCCGGCACATCGGGATCACCCTCGATCCTGAACGCGTCGCCCGAGGCGGCCGACGGCGGCGGGCTGGCACTGTTGCAAACAGGCGACCGCATCCGGGTCGACCTGAACAAATGCACCGTCGACATGCTTGTTTCCGAAGAAGAACTTGAAGAACGCGCCCGCGCGCTGGTCGAGGGCGGCGGCTTCCCGATGCCCGAGAGCCAGTCACCATGGCAGCAGATTTTCCGCGACCGGGTTCGGCCGTTTTCAGAAGGCATGGTGCTGGAGGGCGCCCCCGATTTCCGATCGATCGTCCGCACCCGCGGACTGCCTCGCGACAACCACTGATTTCCTGATGACAGACTGGAGAGCTGATTAATGAAACTTGTTCGATTTGGCGAAGCCGGCAGCGAGACGCCCGGCATGATCGATGCCGACGGCACCATTCGCGACCTGTCCGGCCATGTAGCCGATATTACCGGCGCGTCCCTCGACGCGGCCACGCTCGACCGGCTGCGCGGCCTTGATCCGGCATCGCTGCCGGCTGTGGATGACAATGTCCGTCTTGGCGCCTGTGTCGGCGGGATCGGCAAGTTCATGTGCATTGGCCTGAATTATTCCGACCATGCGGCCGAAACCGGTGCAGATATTCCCCAACACCCGATCCTGTTCATGAAGGCCACTTCGGCTGTTGTCGGCCCCAACGACATGGTGATGCTGCCACGCCATTCGACACACAGCGACTGGGAGGTCGAGCTTGGCGTCGTTATCGGCAAGCCTTGCAAATATGTCAGCGTCGAAGACGCACTGGATTATGTCGCCGGTTATTTCGTGGCAAACGACGTGTCAGAGCGTCACTTCCAGACCCAGCTCACCGGACAGTGGACCAAGGGCAAGTCCTGCGACACCTTCGGCCCGATCGGCCCATGGCTTGTTACCGCCGATGAAGTTGCCGATCCGCAAAAGCTGGATATGTCGCTGGATGTGAACGGCAAGCGCATGCAGACCGGCAACACATCGACAATGATCTTCACCGTGGCCGAATGCATCTCGCATCTGTCGGAGCTGATGACACTGCATCCAGGCGATGTCATCTCCACCGGCACGCCCCCGGGCGTCGGCATGGGCATGAAACCCGAACCGGTCTATCTAAAGGAAGGCGATGTCATGGAAGTGACAATCGAGGGTCTTGGCAAGCAGCGTCAGGAGGTCGGGCGGGACCCCGCCTGATACCGCCCATGACCAGCGGCGGTTCTGCCGACATTGTTCCCACAGACATTGTTCTGGCCGATTGGGGCACCAGCAATCTGCGTCTGTGGGCGATGGATGCGGCCGGTCATATCTGTGCCGAACATCGCTCTGACAAGGGTATGGGGCAGCTTGACCGGAACGGGTTCGCACCGGAACTAGGCCGCTGCCTTGCCGCGATGGCGGTGCCGGCCGATACGCCGGTGCTGATCTGCGGCATGGCCGGGGCAGCGCAGGGATGGCACGAGGCGCCTTATCTGGACGCACCATGCGAGCTGTCTGCAATCGGTGACGGCGCTGTACGGGTGGAGCATGACGGGCGTGACATCCGCATCCTCCCCGGCATCGCCCAGCGCGACCGCACCGCACCCGATGTCATGCGCGGCGAGGAAACAATCCTCTACGGCCTTGCACGGACCAGCCAGGGTGATGCCACAATCTGCCTTCCCGGAACCCATGCAAAATGGGCGCGCCTCTCAGGCGGATATCTGACCGGGTTCCGCACGATGATGACCGGCGAAATGTTCGCGCTTCTGGGCGAGGCATCGATCCTGCGCCACACGGTCGGCACATCCGACTGGTCGGATGCTGACTTTGCCGCCGCCGTTGCCGAAGCGCATGAAGCCCCGGCGGACTGTCTTGGCACGCTGTTCGGGCTTCGCGCCGGACCCTTGCTGTTCGGGAACGCAGCTGCATCGGGAAGCGCCCGCCTGTCTGGCCTTCTGATCGGTGCGGAGATCGCCACCGGCATGGCCGGCAGCGATGCACCGCTCTGCCTTGTTGCGACGGGAGGCATGGCCGACCGCTATGCGACTGCGCTGACCACTCTTGGCATTGATTTTGACATGGCAGATGCAGAAGATGCTGTCCGGAACGGGCTGTTCGCATTGGCCGCCCGGATCTGGCCGGAACGAGAACTGCTGGAGACAGACGCATGACAGCCATCGATGAGGGTCAAAGGCTTGTCGCCATACTGCGCGGGATCACGACAGACGAGGTCGACTCTCTTGTCGGTGCGCTGATCAACGCCGGCTTCACATCTATCGAGATTCCACTGAATTCACCAACGCCGTTTGATTCAATCGCTCGCGCCGTGGAACTGTCGCGCGAACGTGGCGGGCCGGAGAGGCTGATCGGGGCCGGAACCGTGTTGACGCCGGAAGATGTCGACCGGGTGAAGGCTTGCGGCGGCAATCTGGTCGTTTCACCGAATGTCGACCGCGCGGTGATTGCGCGTGCGCTGGAACATGGAATGCAGGTGATGCCCGGCGTGATGACCCCGACCGAGGCGTTTGCCGCCATCGATGCCGGTGCGCGGAACCTGAAATTCTTTCCGGCAAGCCTGCTGGGGCCGGATGGCATCAAGGCCATCCGTGCGGTTCTTCCTGAGGATGTGCGAATCTACGCAGTCGGCGGCGTGGGGGCTGACGATTTTGCCGCCTATACTGCTGCCGGTGTTTACGGGTTCGGGTTGGGGAGCAGCCTGTTCAAGCCGGGCGCCGATGCCGGCACTGTCCTCGCCGCTGCCGAATCCTGCATGGCCGCGATCGGCCGCTAGCAAATCTGGAATATCTAGAAGTCCCGGCGCGGAATGATTGCCCCTGGCGCATCGACAACGCGCGCCGCCAGCGCATGCCCGGCTGCCAGCCGTTCAGCCTCGCCCTTACCGGCAAGGAATGCGGCAAGGTACCCACCATTGAAACTGTCACCGGCAGCGGTGGTGTCGGTCACACGCGCCGCCGGTGGAAAGTCCGGATGTGCCTCGGGATCGAGTTTCGGCGACACAGGACCCCGCATGCCGCGCTTGATGGCAATCCCGTCCCAGTGCCGGCCGGCAAAGCGGTCGATCACCGCCATCTCAGTAGGATCGCCAAACAGCGCCATTTCGTCATCGACCGAGGGCAGGGCAATATCGGTAATGTCCCACATGGCCTGTATCGTTCTGCGCGCCGCAGACGCAGTCTCCCATAATTTTGGACGGTAATTCGAATCGAATGCGATCTTTGACCCTGCCGACCGGCGGGAAATCAGGGCCTCGACAAGACGGTGCCGTGCTGCGGGTGTCAGAATCGCAAGGGTGATGCCGGACAGGTATATGATGTCGGCATCCTGCATGAACATCGCCGTCTCACCGACCGCGAACAGCCGACGCGCCGCCGATTCTGAACGCCAGTAGTGAAAGTTTCGTTCGCCATGCGCGTCGGTCGAGACCGAGTAGATGCCAATATGGCGGTCCGGGTCGACAGCCACATGGCCGACATCAATGCCCTCGTCAGCAGCCTGTTTCACAAAAGCCGTGGAAAGCGGCTCATCGCCAACACGGGTGAGATAGGCAACCGCGCCCGGCGCCCCGATTTCGCGTGCCGCATAGACGGCCGTGTTGTAGCTATCACCGGCAAAACCGAGCGCAAATCCCTCAACCCCGTCGGTCCTGATTTCAGCCATCACCTCACCAATGGCGAGAAGCTGGTGCCGTGCTCCACTCATCGGGCAGAACGCGCGGTTTGCTGAACCACAGCAGCCGGCTGCCAATTCATCATCTGAACGATTCTGGTGGTGTCCGGCGTCCGCAACAAACCTGTCATGAGCTTTGCTCCCGGCGCATCTTCGTCATCCCGCGACATATGCCTCGCGGCGCAAACCATAACAGCAGCATCCGCCAAACCGGGAAGACCCCTACTCGTCTTCCTTCTTGGTGGCCGTCATGATCAGAAGGTCCAGCGTCTTGTGGGCGACAAAGGCCGCGATGAGGACCATCAGCCCCTCGATCATTCCAAGCATGAAGGCATCGCTTGTTCCAATGCGGAAGGCGGCGAAGGCGGCTGCCGAGGCCCAGATGGCGAGATGAATAACGGTGCGAAACTTTTCCATGGGTAAAGCATAACCCATTGGTGACGAGGGGCGCCAGTTTCTTTGTGTGGTAAAATACATCCCGACGCGACATGCCCGAGCGATGATTCGGCCTTGTCTAGGCCCTTTCCTAGGCATGACAGAACCCCATCAACTATATGAATATATATGGAAAAACTGTTTTGCACTCAGTTTGATAGACAGATATGCCGGGCTGCGACAACCTGTCATCGAGAGAAGTGTTCACAAGCCTTCGAGAGAACAAGGCGAGATGCAATGGATGACAAGGTATTTGCTTCGGCAACAATGACCGCAGCCATGACCGACGACCCGTCCGAATATGAATCGATCCCGACCGTAAATGTGTTCGACACAGACCAAGGGAGCGATCTGGCCAACAGGCAGGCCGCAGAGAACGGAAAAGGGATGCTGAAAGCGCTGCCAGTCGGCGCAGTCGTGCTGGTCCCGGTTGCTGTGACCGGATATTTGCTGCTGGCGAGTTGCCAGGGCGGCGGATACTAGCGGCCAGCCGGCCAGATTAGTTAAAGGAGCCACCGCACCGGCGGTGGTTCCCATTTTGCGCGGGTTGTCTTGAGCAGTTGTGCCGACTTTTACCCGAACTTTACCCACCGGGCGCCTGATAGGCGCCAGCACTGCCCAACATTGCAGCAGCCTTCTTTCCGATGGCATTGAAATCGGCAGCCTCGAGGATCACCAGATCATCCATCGCCCCGGAAGCGAGCACCATCACCTTGATGGCGGCGACCGTCTCGAAGTCAGGCGCTTCGCCGACGACAACGGCGTCATATTCTCCACGGGTCAGCCACAGATCGTGCATTTTACCGCCCGCAGCCTCCATCATGGCGCCGATGACGGCCTTTCTGTCTTCATTCGGATTCTTCGCGAAGCCGCCGAGACCAGCGGCCGTGTATTTTCCAAGAACTACAAATTCCATGGTCTCCTCCTTCGTCTTCTGGTGAGTTGCGAAAGGCGGCATCCCAGCGGATACAACAGCGGGTTTACAAGCCGCCTGTCTGTTACCGTATACTGCATTTGGCAAAAAGTCTCGGTGAGGCGACAATGGATGACGGCGAACAGCAGCGCCTTGCGCGGCTTAAGGATGATGAGAGACGGCGATCTGCTCGGCAATCGGCGATGCGCAAGATGCTGTCACAGGATGATGCCGCGCTCGAGGACAAGGTTGCGGCGGTGAAAACCGTCCAGAAGGAAGACAAGACACGCGTCGTCTCGGCAATCAGCGCCATGCTGAGGCAGGACAAAAAATCTTGAAGCCGGGAGCTGAGGTATCCATGACCCGCACCGGCGGGAATTACTGTCTATTCTGTAGCCCAGTATAGACACCTGCACACACCGCCTGTCACACCGGCTGGCGCGCGAACAAACAAACCGCCTCCCGATTACGGTTCCGAGCCAGCCATGCCAAGAATGCCAACCGCTGCACCCCCCTTCCAGCCAACAGACCTTCCGGGTGTGCTGCGACAAGCCATGGCGCTTCACAGTCAGGGTAATGTCGATGCGGCCCGCACGCTGTACCGGCGCATCCTCAGCGTCGTGCCGAACCATTTCGATGCCACACATCTTCTTGGTGTGACATATGCCCAGACAGGCGATCAGGACAAGGCGCTTGAGCTGTTTTCAAAGGCGCTTTCGATCAAACCCGGGCACCCCGAGGCACTGTTCAATCGCGGCACCATGTACCAGCAGCAACACGCGCATGACGATGCAATCGCCGATTTCACCTGCGTGATCGACGAGGTGCCGGGCCATCAGGGCGCGCTGAATAACCGGTCTGTCTGCCTTGAAGGTGCGGGCAGGCTGGAAGAGGCGCTTGCCGACAGCGACAGTCTTGTCGCACTCGACCCTGAAAATGCTGTATTCTGGAATAATCGCGGCAAGCTGCTAGGCGCGATGATGGATTTTGAGGCTGCCCTCACATGCCTGAACAAGGCCGTCGCGCTGAAACCGGATTATGCCGAAGCGTTCAACAACAGGGCCGGTGTTCTCGCCGAATTTCACCGGTTTGATGAAGCCCTTGCAGATTATCACAGTGCCCTTGCCATCCGGCCTGATTTTGCCGATGTCAAACTCGGCAAGGGCCAGCTGCTGGTGCAACAGGGCAACTACAGCGAAGGGTGGCCCCTGTTCGAATGCCGGTGGCAGCAGGCTGGACGGCAGCAGGCAGCAGCGGCTTTCGACACCCCGCCATGGCTCGGCAATGATGACCTGGCCGGGAAAACCATCCTCGTCCATGCAGAACAGGGGCTTGGCGATACCATCCAGTTCTGCCGCTATGTACCGCTGCTCGCAGAACGTGGTGCCAGGGTGATCGTCAGGGCGCAGCCGCCTGTCATCGACCTTCTTTCATCTCTCGACGGCGTCGCGCACCTGCTGAGACCCGGCGACAAGGCCCCTGAATGGGATTTTCACTGCCCTATGATGAGCCTGCCGCTGGCCTTCGGAACGATGCTTGATACCGTGCCCGATCATGGCCCTTACCTGTCAGCAGAGCCTGATCTTGTCACTCACTGGGCAGATCGGCTCGGGTCAGGCACCAAGCCGCGTGTGGCAATTGCCTGGCGCGGAAATCCGGAAAACAGCTATGACCGCAGGCGCAGGATTAACCTATGCGATTTCGTTCGCCTGCTTGATGGCAATATGGAATGGATCAGTCTGCATCACGAGCTCACCGACGATGAAGCCAGCTTGATCGAAGCGACGCCGCAACTGACACGGCCACTGGACGAAAACACCGACATGACAGACGCGGCGGCGATCTGCGCCATCGTGGACGTTGTTATATCTATTGATACCAGCCTGGCGCATATTGCCGGGGCCACCGGACGGCCTACCATCGTCATGCTTCCCTTCCAGCCTGATTTCCGCTGGCCGGTGAATCGTGCGGAGACGCCCTGGTATGCAAATCTCACACTGCTACACCAGCGCGCAGACCGCGACTGGGCACCAGTTGTCCGCGCCGCGGTCGCCGCCGCCGCAAAGGTCGTGGAAAGCGCCGGGTAAACACGCCTTTGCCTGCGACAGCAATCCATCTGGCAGCCCTGCAAGGTGCGTGATAGCTTTATTCTATTATGTCGGATTGTCGTGATTATTCCCTTCTCGGCCGCGATGGCGCGGCGGCACTGGAAAACGGCCTTGCCAGCGCGCGCTGGTACCAGACCGAGATTCCGCGCAAGTCGCTTGCCGCCCTGATGAAACCTGCCGACGGCCCGGCAATCCGCGACACCATCATCCTGTTTACCGCCATGGCCGGACTGGCCGGCGCGGCGGCGATGCTCTTTCCATCATGGCTGTCGGTGCCGTTTTTCCTCGCCTACGGCGTGCTCTATGGCTCGGCAATGGATTCCCGCTGGCATGAATGCGGCCACAAGACAGCCTTCAAGACACGCTGGATGAATGACGTTGTCTATCAGATCGCCTGTTTTTGCATGATCCGCAATCCGCACACCTGGCGTTGGAGTCACGCACGGCACCATACCGACACCATCATTGTTGGCCGCGATCCCGAAATCCAGCTTATGCGCCCACCGGAATTCGCCAGGCTGGTGGCCAATTTTCTGGGGCTTCTGGACGTCCTGACAGGGCTGCGGCTGATGCTGGTCAACGCCTCGGGCAGGCTTGATCACCAGGAAGCAACCTATATCCCGGACAGCGAGCATCACAAGGTGATGCGGGTCGCCCGGGTCTGGGTGCTGATTTATGCCGCCACCATCGGCGCGGCTGTGATGATGCAGAGCTGGCTGCCCCTTCTGCTGGTTGGCACACCGCGCCTCTATGGCGCCTGGCACCATGTGATGACCGGTATGCTGCAGCATGGCGGTCTTGCCGATAATGTCACCGATCACCGGCTGAATACACGGACGGTAATGATGAACCCGGTCTCGCGCTTCATCTACTGGAACATGAACTACCACGTGGAGCATCACATGTATCCAAAAGTGCCATACCATGCGCTGCCGGCATTGCACGCAATGGTGCGTCACGACCTGCCGACACCCTCGCCCTCGATCGCCGCGGGATTTGCCGAGATGTGGCCGGCACTTGTCCGCCAGCTTCGCAACGAGGATTACTTCGTCCGGCGCGAGCTTCCCGAAACCGCCACGCCTTACCGTGAACCTGCCTGAGGCAGGCAAGCAGATTCTGCGGCAACAGCAGACAGACCATGCTGACAAATAGCGACATCACCGAACTTGTGGCCTTCCGGAGACATCTTCACCGGCGGCCCGAGCTGTCTGGCGAGGAAGAATGGACAGCAGCCGAGATCAGCCACGCACTCAGTCGGCTTCATCCTGAGGCGGTTCTGACAGGCCTTGGCGGCCACGGTGTCGCCGCTATCTTTGCTGGTGTCGAGCCCGGACCCACCGTGCTGTTCAGGGCCGAACTTGATGCCCTTCCGATACCGGAAACAACCGGCGCCGAATGGCAGTCGGAGACCGAGGGAAAGGGTCATCTGTGCGGGCATGACGGCCATATGACCATGCTGCTGGGATTTGGCAGGCTGCTGGCGCGGCGGCCCGTGCGGCGCGGACGCGTCGTGCTGATGTTCCAGCCGGCTGAAGAAGACGGCAGCGGCGCCCGCGCAGTGGTCGCCGACCCCCGATATGCCGCCATCACGCCGGACTGGGCTTTCGCAATCCATAATGAACCAGGGCTGCCCTTCGGCCATATCGCAACGCGCCCCGGCCTGATGAATTGCGCCTCGCGCGGGCTTGCCATCACCCTGTCGGGCCGGACAAGCCACGCAGCCGAACCGGAACTCGCCGTCTCGCCGGTACCGCTGATCGGCCCGATTACCGAGGGGCTGCGCTCGCTCGGCCCGGAAAGTGTCTCAAAGCATAAGCTTGATGATGGCTTCAGGCTTGTCACCATCACCCATGTCCGTGCCGGAGAGCCGACTTTCGGCATCACCCCGGGTCATGCGGAAATTTTTGCAACGCTTCGCGCCGGCGAGGATGATGCCATCGCCGAAATCGACAGCGCTGCGCGCAACCTGGTCGACACCCTGTGCGCCCCGCACGGGCTGACAGCCACATTCGAGACACACGACGATTTCGCCGCGTCGGTCAATGATGATGCGGCCACCAAAGTGGCGTTGTCGGCGCTTGCCGCGCTGGACATTCCACATGGCAGCGACGGGTTGCCGATGCGCGCATCCGAGGATTTCGGCGTCTTTGGATGGGCGGCGAAATCGGCGATGCTTTGTCTCGGCCCGGGAGAATCCCATCCGGCACTGCATCAGCCGGACTATGATTTTCCCGACGACCTGATCCCGGTCGGGGCGCGGATCTTCGAGCGGATCGCGCGTGACCTGCTGGACTGACGCTCCGGTTGATACCCCGACATGCTGCTGCACACACGACGCACGACCAACCTTGTGA
>JAKMFG010000315.1 GCA_022425565.1 Alphaproteobacteria bacterium | reverse complement strand
GCGTTGGTGAAGGCGTTCAGCGACTTGGCATGCTTGATGATGCCGCCGATGTAGAACAGCGCCATTTCCGACAGGTCGGCATACTGGTTGCCTGCGAAGAGCGGCTTGCCGTCCTTCCAGATCGACTGGTGCACATGCATGCCCGAGCCGTTATCGCCGGCGATCGGCTTCGGCAGGAAGGTGGCGGACAGGCCGTAGGCTGCCGCGACCTGATGCACGCTGTACTTGTAGAGCTGCAGGTTGTCGGCGGTCTCGATCAGGGTGCCGAACTTCACACCCAGCTCGTGCTGCGACGGTGCCACCTCGTGGTGGTGCTTCTCGACCGGAACGCCCATGTCGGCCATGACCGAGAGCATTTCGCCGCGAATGTCCTGGCCGCTGTCGATCGGCGGGACCGGGAAATAGCCGCCCTTGACGCCTGGACGATGGCCGAGGTTGCCCTCTTCATAGTCGCGGGCGCCGTTGTACGGACCCTCGACGGAATCGACGGAATACATGGCGCGGTTCATCGACACATCGATCTTCACATCTTCGAAGATGAAGAATTCGGCTTCCGGGCCGAAGAAGGCGGTGTCGCCGAGGCCGGCGGCTTCCATATGGGCCAGGGCTGCCTTGGCGGTGCTGCGCGGGTCACGCGAATAGGCCTCGCCGGTGCTCGGCTCGAGCACGTCGCAGAACAGGGCCAGCGTCGGCTGCGCGAAGAACGGGTCGACATAGCAGCGATACAGGTCGGGCATCAGCGTCATGTCGGATTCGTTGATGGCCTTCCAGCCGGCGATCGACGAGCCGTCGAACATGAAGCCTTCGGCGAGGCTCTCTTCATCGATGGTGTCGATGTGCTGGGTCACGTGCTGCATCTTGCCGCGCGGGTCGGTGAAACGGAGATCGACGTAGGTGATGTCGTTCTCTTTGATCATTTCCATGATGGCTTTTGCGTCAGACATGGGGGTTCCTTCCATTCGTCTTGGGGTCGTCTTGATTATTGTGCCGGCGGGCCGGCGTCAGTCGGGGATGGCCTCACGGGCCGTGTGCCGGGCGGATCAGACCGCGTCGGCACCACGCTCCCCGGTGCGAATACGGATGGCTTCGTCGATCGTCGAGATGAAGATCTTGCCGTCACCGATGCGGCCTGTCTGGGCCGCGTTCTGGATGGCATCGACGACGCGCTCGAGGAGGGAATCCTCAATCACGACTTCGATTTTCACCTTCGGCAGGAAATCGACGACATATTCAGCGCCGCGATAAAGTTCGGTATGGCCTTTCTGGCGACCGAACCCTTTTGCTTCCAGGACGGTGATGCCCTGAATGCCGACGTCGTGAAGCGCTTCCTTGACCTCATCGAGCTTGAACGGCTTGATGATGGCTTCGATTTTCTTCATGGCGTTCGTCCTATGTTCAGGCCTGCAAACAGGCCGGTCTTTCGGACATGCCCGACCACCGGGCATCTCGATCTGCAGCGTTCCTCGCGCATTGCCATTAGTGGGCGCAAGGCGATGCGGCCCGGCGCGTGCCTGTAGATGTCGAATCTTCAGAAATTGCGTCAAAATGTGGCGAGATGCCTAAAATTTAGGCAAATGCAGTCTCGGTGGCTCAGGGGCGGGTGTCAGCCAGTCTGCCGGGCCGCGAGCTGCGCCTCGACGGATGCTTTCACATTTTTTATGGCGGCCATTTTCACTGGCCCGAAGCCACGAATTTCAGATGCCGCGCCAAGGATGCCGCGCCAGCTGTCAGCGTCGTCTGCAGGATCATATTGCGCCATCAGGTCAAGATACCAGCCGATCAGGCCGCGTTCGACGCGCCGTTCATGCTGCAGGGTAAACGGGTCAAATACCGTGCCGCGAAGTCGTTTCATGCGTGCCAGCAGCGGGAACAGGTGCCGCATCATGCGGGTTTCTGTCTTTTTTGGACGGCCGCGGCCGTCGCGCGCCCGGGTTATGAACGGTAAAACCAGATGGTTTGCGGTTCGGAAGCCCGGGGTGAACCCGGATACAAGTTTTTCACGGAAGCGGGCGGAACTGTGCAGGCGTGCGACCTCGTATTCGTCCTTGTAGGCCATCATCCTGTATAGCTGGCGCGCCACGGTGCAGCGCAGCGCCTCGTCGCTACAGCGTGTGGCGAACGCCTCGATATCGGCGCGGTAGCGGGCGGCATAGGCGGCATCCTGATAGTCGCTCAGCCTGGCGCAGCGGTCGGACAGGATGCCGGCGAATGTCTCTGCCGGCCGGTCCGTTGCCGGCGGCGTGATGCCGGCGCGCACAATATCCGGATTGCCCTGCATCAGCCTGCCAAGATCAAAGGCAAGGCAGTTTTCCCTGACCTTGACCCCGTTCAGCGTGACCGCCTGTCCGATGGCGTGGGCCGAGACCGGGATATGACCGGCCTGCCAGGCGGCACCAAGCATCATCATGTTGGCATAGACCGAGTCACCCAGCAGCGTCTCGGCGATTGCATTGGCGTTGAAGCCCTCGACGGCGTCGCTGCCACAGGCGCCGGCGATGGCGGCCAGCCTGTCATCCATCTGCAGGTCCAGATCGCGGTTCTGGACAATCTCGCCGGTGGTCATCTCGGCAAGGTTAAGGATGGCGGCCGTGCCCTTGCGATAGGTCTTCATCGCTGCCGGCGAGGCCGACACCACCGCATCGCACCCGATCAGCGCATCCGCCGATGCGGCAGCGATCCGCGTCTGGTGCAGCATGTCCGGACTGTCAGCCAGCCTGACAAAGCTCATCACGGCACCGAACTTCTGCGCCAGACCGGAAAAATTCAGCAGGGTTGTCGCCGTGCCCTGGAGATGCGCCGCCATCGACAGCACGGCCCCGACGGTGGTGACCCCGGTGCCGCCGACGCCGGTCACCAGAATGTCATAAGGCGCGTCTGTCTTCGGCAGGGCCGGGACAGGCAATGCCGCCAGCGCCGTTTCAATATCGGGAAGGCTGCGTTTATCTGCCGAAGCGGCGAGACGTGGCCCCTCGACGGTCACGAAGCTGGGGCAGAACCCGTCAAGGCAGGTGAAGTCCTTGTTGCAGCTGGACAGGTTGACCCGGCGCTTGCGCCCCAGCGGCGTGTCCACCGGCTCGACGCTCAGGCAATTCGATGCCACCGAACAGTCGCCGCAGCCTTCGCAGACCTCTTCGTTGATAACGACATAGCGGTCCGGGTCTTCCATTTTCCCGCGCTTGCGGCGGCGGCGTTTTTCCGTGGCGCATGTCTGGCTGTAGATGAGAACGGACACGCCCGCATAGTCACGAAGCTCACGCTGCAGCGCATCCATCTCCGCGCGGTCGTGGAAACTGGTCAGTGCCGGGAAATCGCGGCGTGAGACATCGGTCAGATCATCGGTAACGAGGGCAATCCTCTGCACGCCTTCGGCATGGCAGCTATGCGCGACACCGGCCGGCGAGAGCTGGCCGTCCACAGACTGGCCACCGGTCATGGCCACCGCGTCGTTATAGAGAATCTTGAAGGTGATGTTGGTTTCCGCGGCCACCGCCTGGCGGATGGCGAGCGAGCCGGAATGGAACCAGGTACCGTCGCCTATATTCTGGAAGATATGCCGGTTGCCGTTGAACCGGCTGGTGCCGACCCAGCTGCCGCCTTCGCCGCCCATCTGGCAGACATATTTGGCATCGCGGTCCATCAGCGTGACGAGGAAATGGCAGCCGATCCCGGCAAGCGCTTCTGACCCTTCCGGCACCTTTGTCGAGCTGTTATGCGGACATCCGGAGCAGAAATGTGGCGCGCGCTGCGGAAAGGCGGGACTGTTCTGCCGTAATGATGGCGGCACAAGCGCTGCCGCCCGCCCACAGAAATCGTGACCGGTACACTGCGCATCCAGCCGCGACGCCACCATGGGCAGCAGCAGATCCGGCGACAGCTCGCCGGTAGACGGGATGAAGCGGCCACCATCAGGCCCCGATTTTCCGGTGATGTGTTTGGGCTGTCCCGGGCCCATGCGCGTCGCCAGCGAGCGGATCTGCTCCTCGACAATGCCGCGCTTTTCCTCGACGACAATGATTTCCGTCTTGCCGCGCATGAAGGCGGCGGCGCCCTGTTCCTCGATCGGCCAGGCAAGGCCGATCTTGTAGACATCAATGCCGAGCTCGCGGCAGGCGGCGCTGTCCAGCCCCAGGAGGCGGAGCGTTTCCATCAGGTCGCCATGCGCCTTGCCGGTGGTGACGAAGCCGATGCGGGCATCGCGATTGCCGTGAACGATCCGGTCGACCGGGTTTGCCGCTGCGAAGATGGCGGCGGCGTCCAGCTTGGCCTCCATCCTGTCCTCCAGATGCAGTCCCGGCGCATCCGGCCAGCGGATATGCAGCCCGTCGGCGGTGTTGGCCAGCGGCGGGCGGGCGAAGGTGGGGAGCGGCGCGAGATCGACCGAGGCCCCGGCCTCGATCAGCTCGGCAATGGATTTCATGCCTACCCACAGTCCGGAATAGCGGGACAGCGCGAAGCCGAACAACCCGAAGGAGATCAGCTCGTCGATGGTGGATGGGTTCAGGACCGGAAGCGAGGCGCCGATGAAACCGTATTCGGACTGGTGCGAGATGGTCGAGGAGACGCAGCCATGGTCATCACCGGCCATCATCAGTACGCCGCCGTTCGGCGAG
>JAKMFG010000289.1 GCA_022425565.1 Alphaproteobacteria bacterium | reverse complement strand
CCGTTGTCACGAACGCCAAGCACCGCCAGCTCGGCAGCGTTGGCCTGAACAAGGTCGGCCCAGCGGTGCATCACCGCCTTGCGCGCGGCAGGCGCCATTTTAGACCAGCGGCCATCCTCGAAGGCGGCGCGGGCCACAGCGACAGCACGCGCGACAATGGCCTCGTCACCATCCGCCAGCGTCGTCAGGCGGGTTCCGTCGATCGGCGAGATGACCTCGATCTGCTCGCCGGCTCCGCTGGTGTCACTGACCCCGTCGATCAGGTGTCCTGCTGGCGCCAGGTCATTATGGCGAAGGGAATCGATTGTCGCCTGATCAAGCATGATCCGGGTCTCCTGTTGTTTGCGTGTCGATCATGTCACGGAAAAATAGGTCGGGCAAAGCAATCAAACGCCGTGATGCGCCCGAAAAGTGGGAACGATATCACCCGGTGCGCCCTCTGCCTCCCAGATGCCGCGTGCGATGGCGCGGGCCATCACCGTCGCCGCCGCATGGCCAAGCGCAACACTCTCGCCCACCGGGTCATCCAGCTTTCGGGCGCCAGTGGATGCGGCAAAAATCAGGTCGCCGTCAAAGGGTGTGTGGCTGGGCACCAGCGCGCGGGCAAAGCCGTCATGTGCGGCAACGGCCAGCCGCTGGCATTGCGCCTTGTCGAGCGCCGCATCGGTGGCGATGATTCCGATGGTTGTATTCTGGGCAGGGGTCAGGCCGCCGGACAGCACCACATCGGTTCCGGCACCGGCAGGAACCGGGCCGAGGCCGCCGAATTCACCGCCCTGTTCCCACGGCGCGGCCCACAGATGCGCCGCCCCGTCAGGTGCAGCTGCGCCATGCGCGTTCACCGCAACAAGCGCACCGACCGTCACACCGTTGTCCAGCACCGCCGAGGCTGATCCGAGCCCGCCCTTCAAGGGTCCGGCGATGGCACCGAATCCGGCACCCGCCGTGCCAAGCGCAAACACCTCGCCGCGCGCACGCCACGCGGCAGCGCCAAGCGCGGCATAGGGGTTTTCATCCCAGCCCTTGTCACCGCCATTCAGCAAGTCGAACAGGATGGCCGCCGGCACGATCGGCACCTTTTGCCCGGCCACATCAAACCCGATACCGGCCGCACGAAGAGCGTTCGCCACCCCCGATGCCGCATCGAGGCCAAGCGCCGACCCACCCGACAGCACCAGTGCATCGACCGCTGGAACCAGTTTGTCAGGCGCCAGCAGATCAGTCTCGCGGGTGCCGGGCGCCCCGCCCATCACATGAACCGATGCGGTGATCGGGCGGTCGGCCGCCAGCACCGTGACGCCGGATTTCACTGAATCGTCATCGGCATTGCCGACGCGGATTCCGCCCACATCGGTGATCAGGTTGCGTGGTCCAGGTTTCATGCCCGCCCGCCTAGATACAGCGCCCGCCATCGACTTCCATCGCCACCCCGGTGACCATCGAGGCCTCGTCGGAGCAGAGATAGAGGGCGGCGTTGGCGATGTCCTCGGGCTGCGAGAACCTGCCGATGGGAATGGTGGACAGGAACTTCGCGCGCATTTCCGGCGTGTCCTCGCCCATGAAACTTGCCAGAAGCGGTGTCTCGCCGGCCACCGGATTGACGGCGTTCACCCGCACCCCGTACGGAGCGAGTTCCACCGCCATGGTGCGCGTCGCGGTGATCATCCAGCCCTTGGACGCATTGTACCAGCTAAGGTTCGGGCGCGGCGACACCCCGGCCGTCGAGGCGATGTTCAGGATACAGCCACTGCCGGCGGCCTTCATCGCCGGAACAAAAGCCCGCGCTGCCAGATAGACAGCCTTGTTGTTAACTGCCATCACCCGGTCGAAAGCATCCTCGTCCACGTCCTCCAGCGGGCCGGACTGGTGCGTGACGCCGGCATTGTTCACGAGGATATCGAGCGCGCCGAGATGCTCGGCCACCGCCGACGCCATTGCCGCCACCGAAGCGGCATCAGCCACATCCGCGCCGCAGGATGCCGCCCCGATTTCGGCTGCAACGGCTGCCGCGGCGTCGGCGTTGATATCCGCCACAAGGACACGCGCGCCTTCCCCGGCAAAGCGCCTTGCGATCCCGGCCCCAAAGCCAGAACCGCCACCCGTGACCAACGCTGTCTTTCCGTCAAGCCGTCCTGTCATCACCTGCTCCTGCCTGCTGTCATCTTCCCGCCTTCCGATCTGGCAACCATTCTGGCGGAATTTGTGGCCGCGCCGCAACAAGCTCGCGCGTGTAGTGATGCGCCGGCGTGCCCATCACATCCGCCGTCGGCCCATGTTCGACGATTTCGCCATCCTTCATTACCATTACCCGATCGGTGATCGAGGTGACCACGCCAAGATCATGGCTGATGAACAGATAGGCGAGACCATGGCTGTCGCGAAGCCCCGCAAGCAGAT
Source organism: Alphaproteobacteria bacterium (assembly GCA_022425565.1). Classification (GTDB taxonomy): domain Bacteria; phylum Pseudomonadota; class Alphaproteobacteria; order Puniceispirillales; family Puniceispirillaceae; genus UBA8309. The sequence goes on along the minus strand of JAKMFG010000289.1, from coordinate 670 downwards.
CGAGGATCTGCGCGCGGATGGACACATCCAGCGCCGAAACCGCCTCGTCGAGAATGATCAGCTTTGGCCGGATAACCAGCGCCCTTGCGATGGCGATGCGCTGGCGCTGTCCGCCGGAAAATTCATGAATATATTTGTCCGCATCTGCCGCCGTCATCCCAACCGCCTCAAGCGCGGCGGCAATCGAATCCTCACGCGCTGCGCCCTGCGGCGCATCGGCGAGGAGATGGAAGGGCTCTGCCACCAGACGGCCCACCCGGTGCCGTGGATTAAACGACCCGTACGGGTCCTGAAACACAATCTGCATGGCGGCGCGCATCGATGCCGGAACCGCCCTGCCTGTGACGGCCTGCTCACCGAGGTGAATGCTGCCGGAGCGCGGTGCCTGCAAACCCAGAATGGCGCGCGCAAGGGTGGACTTGCCGCATCCGGATTCCCCGACCAGCCCGACACTCTCGCCCTCGCTGATCGCAAAGGAGACGCCGCGTACCGCCTCGGTCATCTCCGGCGCGCCGAACAGGGTGGGGCGGCGGCCCCGATAGCCGATATGAAGCTCCTCGACGGACAGCAGCGGTGCGGGTGACCTGCGCTGTTCATGGCGTTTCGGCTGGTGACTGGAAGCAGCAAGCAGCCGTCCCGTATAGGCATGACGGTGCGAGCGGAACAGGGT
>JAKMFG010000269.1 GCA_022425565.1 Alphaproteobacteria bacterium | reverse complement strand
CGACACCACCAATATGCAGCTGTGGATCGCGCACAACGCGGCGCGCGCCTGCTTCGTGCCGCCCGAGGGCAAGGTGGTCCTGTGGGATTTCCATAATTGCGAGCATCTGTCCGCGCATCTGCCGCTTGTCGGCGAGGTGCGTCACGGTGCCAGCTTCTTCTACTTCGAGACCGGCGACAAGACCGAGGCGGCAGCCGCCCACTTCGTTGACGAGGTGATCGATGTGATGAAGTCTCACGGCGGCGCGAACAAGCGTCTCGCCGTCGACAAGATCGAGACCCCGGGCTATGTGCGGCTGGTCGAGAAGGGCATCGAGATCATCGAGGGCCAGATGCTGACCGAGCATGCCCGCGCCATCAAGAATGACAACGAAATTCGTGCGATGCGCTGCGCCGTTCATGCCTGCGAGATGGCGGTTGAGGAAATGCGCTATGCGATGCGTCCGGGCGTGTCGGAAAACGAGATGTGGGCGGCGCTTCATGCCGGCAACATCAAGCGGGGCGGCGAGTGGATCGAAACCCGCATCCTGTCTTCAGGCCCGCGCACCAACCCCTGGTTCCAGGAATGTGGTCCGCGGGTCATGCAGGAAGGCGACATGATGGCCTTCGACACCGACCTTGTCGGCACTTACGGCTATTGCTGTGATATCTCGCGAAGCTGGATTGTCGGTGGTGTCGCCCCGACCGAAGAGCAGAAAACCCTCTACAAGGTCGCCTATGAGCATGTGATGACCAATATAGGGCTGATCAAGCCGGGGATGAGCTTCGCCGAAATGACGGCAAAGGCGCACCGGCTTCCCGAGGAATACCGCGCCCTTCGCTACGGCGTTCTCGCCCATGGTGTCGGGCTTTGCGACGAATATCCGTGCGTGCGCTATCCCGAGGATGTCGAGGCGCATGGCTATTCCGGCAGGTTCGAGCCGGGGATGACGCTGTGTGTCGAGGCCTATATAGGTGCCGTCGGCGGGCTGGAAGGTGTGAAGCTGGAAGAGCAGGTGCTGATCACCGAGACAGGCTGCGAGATGCTGTCGACCTATCGCTATGAGGATGCGCTGCTGGCCTGAACCGGCGGTGCTACTTCCTGACGACCACGCCGATATGCGGCAGGTTGCGTCCCTGCTGCGCAAAGTCGATGCCGTAGCCGATCACGAACTCGTCCGGAATTTCAAAGCCGACCCAGTCGATCTCGACATCAACCTCGCGCCGTGACGGCTTGTTCAGAAGCGCGCAGACGCGAAGCGACCGCGGCTCGCGCGTTTCGAGAATGTCATAGACCTGTGACAGTGTGTGGCCGGTGTCGATGATATCCTCGACGATCAGCACGTCGCGTCCCTTGATCGGGGTTTCCAGATCCTGAATGATCCGCACCTGGCGCGATGATTCCATCTTGTCGCCATAGCTCGACACGGTCATGAAATCGACTTCGACCGGAAGGTCGAGGCGCCGCACAAGATCAGCAATGAACACAAAGGAACCGCGAAGCAGGCCGACGACTACAAGCTGTTCGGTGTCGCGATATTGTTCCTTAATCATCCGTGCCAGCTGCGTTGTACGTGCCGCAATCTCGGTCTCGGTAATCAGAATTTCAATATCATGCCCGGTGGAGAGGACGGTCATGGCAGGGCTCCGCGCCTTGGCAATGAAATGGCGAACGCAGTATAGGCCAGCCGTCCGCGAATAGAAAGGAAGGCCTTGTATCCGGTTCCACTTTCGAACCCGACAGGGGCTGCCAATCTTTCGTGATTTTTTGGCTGTGATATCGTGGCCGTGATATCGTGGCGCGTAGTTGCAATATGCCGATACTGCCGGCAGCAGGAGGATCTGGAAAGAATGTCGAAAATCGCATTTCTCGGGCTTGGGGTCATGGGCTATCCCATGGCAGGACATATCGCCGCCGCCGGTCACGATGTGACTGTCTACAACCGCACTGCCGCAAAGGCCGAGGCCTGGGTGGAGGAGCATGGCGGCAGTCATGCCCCGACACCGGCCGCCGCCGCCGAAGGGGCGGACATCGTGCTGTCCTGTGTCGGTGACGATCCGGATGTGCTGCAGGTGGCGCTTGGGCCGGACGGGGCGGTCCCGGCAATGCGTGAAGGCGCCATCTATATCGACAACAGCACAGTGTCTGCCGATGTCGCCCGCAAGCTGGCAGCCGCTGGCAGCGAGCGCGGTATCAGCATGCTGGATGCACCCGTCTCCGGCGGCCAGGCCGGCGCCGAGAACGGCAAGCTGACGGTTATGGTCGGCGGGGCGCAGGACACGTTCAATGCCGCGCTCGCCGTCATGCAATGCTATGGCGCGCGCGTCGTTCATATGGGCAAGGCCGGCACCGGTCAGCAGGCGAAGATGGTCAACCAGATCTGTATCGCCGGCGTGCTTCAGGGGCTGTCGGAAGGGTTGAATTTTGCGATCGAGGCAGGGCTCGACACCGATGCGCTTCTCGAGGCGATTTCAGGTGGTGCGGCGCAGTCATGGCAGATGGTCAATCGCGGCCAGACCATGGTGAAGAACGAATTCGATTTCGGGTTTGCACTCGACTGGATGCGCAAGGACCTGCGGATCTGTTTCGAGGAGGCGGAACGCACGGGCGCGCCCCTGCCTATGACCAAAATCGTCGCCGGCTATTATGACGAGCTGTCCGCGGCCGGGCACGGCCGCAACGACACCTCGGCCCTGATCAGGCGCCTGCGGAACAGCTGAAGGCAGAATAGCCCGAACCATTTCGCATAACTGACAACGCTAACGGCTCCGGCAGTATTCCACCGGAGCCGTTGCTGTTTCTGTAGTGCGGCTGGAGTGGATCAGAGCCCCACGCAGACGAACTTGATCTCGAGGAACTCGTCGATGCCGTATTTCGAGCCTTCGCGGCCGAGGCCGGAGCTCTTCACTCCGCCAAACGGCCCGACCTCGGACGAGAAGATGCCGGTGTTCGCCGAGACCATGCCATATTCCAGCGCCTCGCTGACGCGGAACAGGCGTGTGGTATTGTTGGTGAAGATATAGGCGGCAAGCCCGAATTCGGTATCGTTCGCCATCGCCACAGCCTCATCGTCGGTGGAGAAGCGGAACAGCCCGGCCACCGGCCCGAAGGTCTCTTCACGGAACATCTCCATTTCGGGCGTCATGCCGGTCAGCACGGTTGGCTCGAAATAGGTCCCGCCAAGCGCATGCCGGCTGCCGCCGGTCAGCACCTCCGCTCCCTTGGCACGGGCGTCGGCGACATGGCGCTCGATCTTGTCGAGGCCCTGGTCGTCGATGATCGGCCCCTGCTCGACCCCGTCTTCCATGCCGTTGCCCACTTTCATCGCTGCTGTTACCTCGGTCAGGCGGCGAGCGAACGCGTCATAGATTTCGTCCTGCACGAAGATGCGGTTGGCGCAGACACAGGTCTGGCCGGCATTGCGGTATTTCGAGGCCATGGTGCCGGCGATCGCCGTATCGATATCGGCATCGTCGAAGACGATCAGTGGCGCGTTGCCGCCGAGCTCGAGGCTCATCTTCTTCAGCGTGTCGGCGCTCTGGCGCATCAGGATACGGCCGACTTCGGTCGAACCGGTGAAGGTCATCTTGCGGATACGGTCGTCATCGCACAGCGTTTTGCCGATGGCCGGGCCGTCCATGCCGGTAACGATATTGATGATGCCGGCGGGAATGCCGGCACGCTCGGCCAGTTCGGCCAGCGCCAGCGCCGACAGCGGTGTCTGCTCGGCAGGTTTCAGTACACAGGCGCAGCCCGCGGCGATCCCCGGGGCGACCTTGCGGGTGATCATCGCAATCGGGAAGTTCCACGGGGTTATCGCGCCAAATACGCCGACAGGCTGCTTGAATGTAAGGAAGCGCTTGTCCGGAATCGGGCTTTCCATGACATCGCCGCAAATCCGGCGCGCCTCTTCGGCGAACCAGTCGATGAAGCTCGCGCCATAGGCAATCTCGCCGCGCGCCTCGGCAATCGGCTTGCCCATCTCGGTGGTCAGAATGACGGCCAGGTCCTCGGTATTCGCCATGATCAGCTCGTACCACTTGCGCATCACCATGGCGCGGTCCTTGGCGGTGCGGGCGGCCCAGGCTTTCTGTGCCGGCACCGCCGCGTCGATGGCGGCTGTGGTTTCGGCCGCACCGAGATCCGCCACCTCGGCAATGGTCTCGCCGGTGGCCGGGTTGGTCACGGCAAACCGCTTGTTCGCGGGGGCGGCAGTCCAGGCGCCGTTGATATAGGAATCGGTGCGAAGAAGGGTTGGGTCGTTCAGGTTCATCTTGGTGTCACTCCGGAAGAAGAAGATGCAGACGCAGTGGCGATCTGCGAGGTGTCAGTTTTTCGGTGGCAGCTGGCGCCAGTGCATGTCGTCGAACGGTGCGCCGTCGGCGCCAAGCCGGTGGGCGCGTGCCACTTCGACATAATGTCGTGCCGCGCGTGTGATGTTGGCGACATCATCGTCGCTCATATCACGCATTTTCTGCGCTGGACGACCGGCCCAGATCTCGCGCGCCGGGATTACCTTGCCTGGTGTCAGCATCGCGCCGGCGGCAAGCATACCCTGCGGTTCGATCACGGCGCCGTCCATCACCATCGACCCCATGCCGACAAAGGCACCGTCGCCGATCGTGCAGGCATGCACCAGCGCGCTGTGCCCGACGGTGACATTGTCACCGATGATGGTCGGGTGGTTGCGGCTGTCGATGTGAAGGCAACAATTATCCTGAATGTTCGTGTTCTCGCCAATGATGATGTAGTTGTTGTCGCCGCGAAGCGTTGCCTGATGCCAGATCGAGCTGTTCGCACCGACCCGCACGGCGCCGATGATGGCCGCCGTCGGGGCGACAAAGGCGCTGGCGTCGATCTCAGGGACAAGGTCCATGAAGGGTGCGATATAGGCGCGCCGGATATGCGCGCCGGACGGTCCGTCCTCGGTCAGGTCATAGCTCATGGGTCTGTATCTCCGGACAATGGGTCGATGACAAGATTTAGCGCTATCGCGTGGTCATTTATAGTGATATTTCGCCATCTTATTCATTGAAAACGGGGCACGTTGCTCCAAGATGTGACTCAACTGAAATCTACGGAGGCTGACATGGCATTCACTCTACCGGACCTGCCCTATTCACACGATGCGCTGGCGGGATTGGGCATGAGCGCGGAAACGCTCGAATATCATCATGACCTGCACCACAATGCCTATGTCGTGAACGGCAACAAGCTGATTGCCGGCACCGAGTGGGAAGGCAAGTCGCTCGAGGACATCATCACCGGCACCTATGATTCGTCGGCAGTGGCGCAGAACGGCATCTTCAACAATGCCTCGCAGCACTGGAACCACATGAAGTTCTGGGAAATGATGGGCCCCGGCGATGCCGGTATGCCTTCCGAACTCGAGGCCGCTCTGAATGACAGCTTCGGCAGCGTCGACGCGTTCAAGGACGCGTTCAAAGCCGCTGGTGCCGGACAGTTCGGTTCCGGCTGGTGCTGGCTGGTGAAGGATGCGGATGGCGGGCTGAAAGTCACAAAAACCGAAAACGGTGTGAATCCGCTTTGCTTCGGCCAGACCGCGCTTCTCGGCTGTGATGTTTGGGAACACTCCTATTACATCGACTTCCGGAACAAGCGTCCCGACTACCTGTCGAACTTCCTCGACAAGCTGGTCAACTGGGAATATGTCGCCGGCCAGCTCTAGGCCCGGCTGCCGACATCAGAATGGATATCACTACAGGAGCCCCGCCCGGCAGGTTGCCGCGGCGGGGTTTGTCTTGCGACGGCGGATGATCACATGACGCCATCCGGGACGAATGCCCCATTTCCACCCCATTCAGGCCATAAAGAAACAATGAATCAGGGTTAGACAAGGAGCAGAACCTGATAACACTCTGGCAAGGAGAGAAGAAATGGTAGCCGCATTGGTGATCTTGGTGGGACTCGGCATCTATAACAGTGACGCCGTCTCCGAGTTCCGCGCTCACAGCAACAACAACCCGCAATATGTGTTTGCCTTTGTCGAGGACTGCGACAGTGGGCTGCGCGACTCCGGATATGCCTATGCGCCGGCCGGCAGCATCGTGCTGAAGCAGGTCAACCGCGACGGCACCGTCGGCGAGGTCTGCACCGACTGACTGGCCTGATCCGGCCAATCTGCTCAGGGCAGGCGACAGACTATTCGTCTGATCCCCGTCCCGCCATGCTGTTCACACGAAGACGCAGTGCGTTCAGCCTGATGAATCCGTGCGCATCGGCATGGTCGTAGTCGACAGCGCCTTCTTCGAAGGTGACAAGATCGGCGTTATAGAGCGAGTTTGGTGATTTCCGGCCGGTAACGGTCACATTGCCCTTGTAGAGCTTGACCCGAACCACCCCGCGCACCGCGTCGCGGCAGCTGTCGATGGCGGCTTGCAGCATTTCGCGCTCGGGTGCAAACCAGAAACCGTTATAGACAAGCTCGGCATAGCGCGGCATCAGCTCGTCCTTCTGGTGTGCCGCTCCGCGGTCGAGCGTGATCGATTCCATGGCCCGCCTTGCGGTCAGCAGAATGGTGCCGCCCGGGGTCTCATAGACACCGCGTGATTTCATGCCGACGAAACGGTTCTCGACAAGATCAAGGCGGCCGATTCCGTTGGCACCGCCAAGCTCGTTCAGCTTTGTCAGCAGCGTTGCGGGGCTCATTTTCACGCCGTCAATGGCGACCGGATCGCCGGCCTCGAACTCGATCTCGATTTCGGTCGGCTTGTCGGGTGCTTGTTCAGGTGAAACGCTGCGAGAGAACACATATTCCTCCGGCGCGACCCATGGATCTTCCAGCACTTTGCCTTCAGCCGAGATGTGCAGAAGGTTGGCATCGACGCTGAACGGTGCCTCGCCGCGCTTGTCACGCGGAATCGGAATCTGGTTCTGCTCGGCATATTCGATCAGCTTTGTGCGCGATCCGAGATCCCATTCACGCCAGGGCGCGACCACCCGAATGTCTGGCTGCAGCGCGTAATAGGCAAGCTCGAAGCGAACCTGGTCATTGCCCTTGCCGGTGGCGCCATGCGAAACGGCGTCCGCGCCGACAGCACGGGCAATCTCGATCTGGCGCTTGGCGATCAGCGGGCGCGCAATCGACGTGCCCAGAAGATACATGCCTTCATAAAGCGGGTTTGCGCGGAACATCGGGAAGACGTAGTCACGCACGAATTCCTCGCGGAGATCCTCGATGAAGATTTCCTTGATGCCCAGCATTTCTGCCTTGGCGCGTGCCGGCTCCACCTCTTCGCCCTGGCCGATATCGGCGGTGAAGGTGATAACCTCGGCATTATAGCGGTCCTGCAGCCAGCGCAGGATGACCGACGTGTCGAGCCCGCCGGAATAGGCAAGAACGACCTTTTTGATTTGATCCTGTTTCATGGCGGTTGTCTTAGCCGATCACCCGCCGCCTCGCAACGCAGATTTTCAGGGGCTTTTGCGCTGTCCTGCATCCGTCTCGGGAGGCGGTTCTGGGTCGTTTTGTGGCGACGAGGGCAAACTGCCGCAGAGCTATGGCAGGTAAGCCACATGACACGGTGCCTCTTTACACAAAGGAATCCCCCGCCATGAGCCCAAAGTCGGATATTGAAATTGCCCGCGCAGCCTCCAAGCAGCCGATCCAGGATATCGGCGCCAAACTTGGTATTCCGTCGCAGGATCTGCTGCCTTTCGGCCATGACAAGGCCAAGGTCTCGGCAGACTTCATCAAGGCGCAGTCCGGCAAGCCCGACGGCAAGCTGATTCTGGTCACCGCCATTAACCCGACGCCCGCCGGCGAGGGTAAGACCACAACGACTGTCGGCCTTGTCGACGGTCTGAACGCGATCGGCAAGCAGGCGACCGTCTGTATCCGCGAGGCTTCGCTCGGCCCCTGCTTCGGCATGAAGGGTGGCGCTGCCGGCGGTGGCTATGCCCAAGTCGTGCCGATGGAAGAAATGAACCTTCATTTCACCGGCGACTTCCACGCGATCACCTCGGCACACAACCTGCTGTCGGCGATGATCGACAACCATATCTACTGGGGCAACGAGCTCGACATCGACCAGCGCCGCGTCGCCTGGCGCCGTGTTGTCGATATGAATGACCGCGCGCTTCGTGACATCGTCACCAGCCTTGGCGGCGTATCCAACGGCTTCCCGCGTCAGTCCGGCTTCGACATCACCGTCGCGTCCGAGGTGATGGCAATTCTCTGCCTCGCCACCGACATCGAAGATCTGCAGAAGCGTCTTGGCGATATCATTGTTGCCTACCGCCGTGACCGTTCGCCGGTATTCTGCCGCGATATCAAGGCCGATGGCGCGATGACCGTGCTGCTGGCACAGGCGATGCAGCCGAACCTCGTGCAGACCCTCGAGAACAATCCGGCCTTCGTGCATGGCGGCCCGTTCGCCAATATCGCGCATGGCTGTAATTCCGTGATCGCGACCAAGACGGCGCTGAAGCTGTCCGACTATGTTGTGACCGAGGCCGGTTTCGGCGCTGACCTCGGAGCCGAGAAATTCATGAACATCAAGTGCCGCAAGGCCGGCATCGCGCCAAGCGCGGTCGTCCTTGTCGCCACTGTCCGCGCGATGAAGATGAATGGTGGTGTCGCCCGTGCCGATCTCGGTGCCGAGAATGTCGCCGCTGTTGAAGCCGGCTGCGCCAACCTTGGCCGACATATTGAGAACCTCAAGGGCTTTGGTGTTCCGGTCGTGGTTGCCATCAATCACTTCCTCGGCGACACCGATGCCGAGGTGAAGGCACTTCAGGACTATGTTGCCGAGCAGGGCAGCGAGGCGATCATCTCGCGTCACTGGGAGCTTGGCGGCAAGGGTGCCGAAGAACTGGCCATGCGGGTTGCCGAGATCGCTGATTCCGAGATCAGCAACTTTGCGCCGATCTATCCCGACGACATGCCGCTGTTCGAAAAGATCGAGACCATCGCAAAGCGCATCTACCGCGCCGACGAGGTGCTCGCCGACCAGCGCATCCGTGACCAGCTTCGTCAGTGGGAAGAGGCCGGATATGGCAATCTGCCGGTCTGCATGGCCAAGACTCAGTACAGCTTCAGCACAGACCCGAACCTGCGCGGCGCGCCGACCGGCCATTCCGTGCCGGTCCGTGAGGTCCGCCTGTCGGCTGGTGCCGGCTTCATCGTCGCCATCTGCGGCGAGATCATGACCATGCCCGGCCTGCCACGCACGCCGGCTGCAGAAAGCATCATGATGAATGAAAGCGGCGAGATTGAAGGCTTGTTCTAGACTCTCTCTTCACAGCATTTATCAGGGCCCCGGATTTTTCCGGGGCCTTTTCTTTTTGCTAGAGAGAGGCGGCAGCCGCCACCAGAGCATGGTGCAGCGATGCTGCCGATGACCGCGGCCCGAGAATGGTGAAATCAGTTTTGGCAGCGCGGCAGACAATTACACAATGCATATGATGGATGGCCGTCCGCGTGGCACTGCCCGCTTTCATTTTCCGGGTATTGGCACCACTCAGCCGCTCGAGCATTGCGATCACATCGTCGCCCGTCACATCGAACCGCACCCAGGCATCGGACTGGTCGGTGACCGCGGCGCTAGCGCCGAAGGTGGCGGACAATGTGGCGGCGTCGATTCCCTCAACCAGATACTGGTCTGAACCCATCCAGACGGTGCTGGCCGGTTTGTCGCTGCCACCATTGCCCGGGGCGGGCAATGTGCCAAGCTGGCTTGCTGCGGCCTTTTTGAATGCAGCGCCCTTGCCCTTCAGCATGGCAAGCGATGCCATCACGGCATCACTGACCTCGCGGATGCGGTTGCCACCGATGGTCTCGTCGAACGGGATCGTGCCGCCAAGCGCGGTTGTCGGGGTCAGGCTAGCCACGGAGACGCTCTCCCTCGGGATCAATGAAATGCGGGCTGCAGATGCGCACCAGCGCCGACCGCCCCTCGAGGGGGTTCAGGGCACGCACCACCTCGCCATGGCGTTCGGCACCGCGGGTGATGAAACCAAGACCGATCGAGGCGCCGACATGCGGCGAGTAGGCTGCCG
>JAKMFG010000265.1 GCA_022425565.1 Alphaproteobacteria bacterium | reverse complement strand
GCGTTGTTGTAGCTAGAGATCGTGCGGTGACAATTGCCGAAATGCAGATGATTCCCAAAGCAATGGTGACAAAAGTACGGCGCGACCAGGTGCTACGGCGAATCTGTCCGTGAAGGACGCCAGCACTTGCAACTATCACAAGCGCAAAGGCAAGGAAGGGTGAAGCGATACGGTAGTGACCTTCCGCAACGCGCTGATTGACATAGACGGGTTGTGGCGAGGTATCCGGATTAAGAAGGTTCGAAATCCTGTCCTCGTTCATTTCGATCGGCATCCGCGTCGACTGTTTCCGGTCACGGGGAGTGATCGAGACCGTGTGGGTGTCGAAGATGAGCGTCGCGCCCGCCTGCTTGTCCTGTTCAAGCTCAAAGCGCTGGCCGTCGTTCAGAATAACGGCAGGCTTGTTATCTTTTTCAATAAAGCGGCCGGCTTTGGCCGTCATGGTTACGATGACCCCGTCGATCTTCTCGTCATGGATGAACACGTTCTCGGCATGGCCATCCTTGTATTTCTTGCCGATCAGCATGGTCATGCCGTCGACAACATCGATGAAAACATTGTCCTGCAGCATGACTGTCGGAATTGTGTTGCGCAGCTTGAACTGCACTTCCTTGTATACGCCAAAGCTGAGTGGCAGAAGAAAAACCGAGTTGATCACGAGGAAAGTTGTGACAATCACCCCGAGTGCGATGGGAGCGCGCGCAAGCTGGATGGCGCTTCTTCCGCTGGCCTGTGCGACAAGCAGTTCCCGGTCTACCAGCGCACGGTGGAACACCCACATAACGGCGACAAACACGCTGATTGGTATCGCGATGGTCAGCCACAACGGTATCACCGTGACCGACATCAACAGGAAATCCGTCATCGGCGCTCCGCGGTTGATCACCAACTCAAGGATACGGATTGTCTGGAACAACCACATGATCCCGACAAGCGTCAGCGTCACCGCGAAGGATGTTCGCAGCATCTGTTTGAAGATGTACCGGTCGAACTGCATGTCAGGCCCTTGTAGATCTGCCGGCATAATTACCATATGGAAATCAACAATAGCAAAAGCTAAGGCATTGCTGCGGCTTATTTTAGCCAGCTTTGTGGCGATGGCGGGTTTGTGGAGAGCCGGCGCGGTGTGCGCCGGTTTGACAGCAAAGGGACAAACCTGTTTTAACCGGCTCCGGAATGGCGCAACGCCTTGTGGGCACTGACACACAGGATATGGATATGGCATCGAAACTTGACCTGACTTTCTCCAAGACAGCACCGGAAGGCGATCACGCCGTCATTTGCCTCGTTGGCGCAAAGGGGAAGCTGTTTCCCGAACTGGAGAAGTCGTTTGCCGCTTCGGTGATTGCAGCCATGGCGACGGCGCAATTTGCCGGGGATTCAGGAAAGTCACTGACCCTTTATGTCGGCGACCGGACGGTGGTGTTGATCGGTGTCGGCGAATCCGTTGCGCCTGGTACCGAGGCCGAAGCTGTTGGCGGACGTATCATGTCGGCTGTTGGTGCGCTGCAGTCAAAGCGTGCCTATCTCCCGGACCAGGGCATCGTCGACGATCTGCTGGCAGATATCGTCATGGGCATGACGTCCTCGGCATATCACTTCGAGCGCTATTTTACCGAGGCGAGCAGCAATGAAGCGTCGGTTCAGATCGTTGTCGTATCTGACAAGGTTGATGCGGCACATCCGGCAATGGCAGACCGTGCTGCGCTGATGGCCGGTGTCGAAATGGCGCGAGACCTGGCGTTTGAACCCGCGAACAAGCTGTATCCCTCCGAATTCGCCGAGCGTTGCGAAGGGCTGGTTGAGCTTGGCCTTGAAGTCACAGTGCTGGATGATGCCGCCATGGCCGAACTTGGCATGCATGCCCTGCTTGGCGTGGGGCAGGGAAGTGCGCGTGAATCGCGAATGGTCGTGATGAACTGGCGTGGTGGTGGCGATGAGGCGCCGGTCGCCCTTGTCGGCAAGGGTGTCACCTTTGACAGCGGCGGTATCTCGCTGAAGCCGGGCAAGGGTATGGAAGACATGAAATGGGATATGGGCGGTGCCGGCGCGGTCACTGGTGCGATGAAGGCCATTGCCGGCCGCGGGCTGAAGCGCAACGTCGTTGGTTTGATCGGCCTTGTCGAAAACATGCCTGATGGCAAAGCCCAGCGGCCAAGCGACGTGGTCACGTCAATGTCCGGTAAAACCATCGAGATCATCAATACAGATGCCGAGGGGCGGCTGGTTCTTGCCGACGTGCTCCACTATTGCGAGTCGAAGTTCAAGCCGCAGGCGATTGTTGATCTGGCCACGCTCACCGGTGCCATGATTGTCGCGCTTGGAAAGGAATATGCTGGCATGTTTTCCAACAGCGACGGTCTTTCAGATCAGCTTTCTGCAGCTGGGACAGCGACGGTCGAGCCTGTCTGGCGGATGCCGCTTGGCAAGGCTTATCACCAGCAATTGAAATCGCATATTGCCGACGTAAAGCACATCGGCGGTCCGGCGGGCGGGTCGATCACAGCGGCCTGTTTCCTCGAGCGGTTCGTGAATGATACGCCCTGGGCGCATCTCGACATTGCCGGCAAGGCCTGGTCCGACAAATCGACGGCCACAGTGCCGAAGGGCGGCACCGGCTATGGCGTACGGTTGCTCAACCGTCTGATCGACGACTGGCAGCCAGTGAAGCTCGACCATCCGCGTGAAAGCTGATCGTCTGAAAGGTCGTCATGCCACAGGTTGATTTCTATCACCTGACAAGTTCCGATATGGCCGAGGCGCTGGTGATGCTGGTAAAAAAAAGCCAGCTCGCCGGCAAGAAAGTGCTGTTGCAATGTCCGCGACCGGCTGCAGAGGCTATGGACGAGGCGCTGTGGACACAGGATGCGGATTCCTGGATTCCACACGGGCTGGACGATGCGGATGGAGCCTCGCACGCGCACACCTGGATCATGTCCACGCCGGAGGGAAACCCGATCGCGGCGGAATTCCTGTTTCTTCTTCATGGGGCGGAGCGAGCCGACATGACCTCGTTCGAAAGGGTGTTCAACCTGTTCGACGGTCGTTCGGACGCGCAGGTCACCCAAGCTCGTGCCCAATGGCAGGAATGGCGCAAGAAAGATGAGCTTGAGATGCGCTACTTCGCACAGGATGGCGAAGGAAAGTGGAAAAAACGAGGCTGATCCGCCCTTCCGGCTTGCGACGCATACCCTTCTTTGCCCGATGGGCACCTGTTTAGACCTTGTCACCCGCCGCCGCAGGCCCTATTAAGGCGGCGTTCCGGGCGGGTTTGAGGCCGGGCTCGGCCTTCCGATTACACCCGTGCCGTCATCTGTTTCAACTGCTGCCTAGGGGAAAACCATGGCTCTCGAAAGAACTTTCTCGATTATCAAGCCGGACGCGACCCGTCGCAACCTGACCGGTCAGATCAACGCCCGCTTTGAGGCAGCTGGTCTGCGCATCGTTGCCCAGAAGCGCAAGCAGCTGAGCGACGCCGAGGCGCGTGCCTTTTACGCTGTTC
>JAKMFG010000256.1 GCA_022425565.1 Alphaproteobacteria bacterium | reverse complement strand
GATCCGTCCGGGTCGTCATGAAGCCAGATCCGGTCATAGAGCGCGCCGGATTTCTTCGGCCGCACATTCAGGATGATGCCGTTCAGGATCAGCCACCAGAGCGGGCGCGACACCTCGATCACACGTTCGTCCGACAGGAACTGTTTCAGGTATTTGCGCATGCTTTTCTTGTCGGTGCCCTCGGGCGTGCCGAGATTGACGAGAAGAAGGCCGGTGCGGCCGTGCGGCGGGAAATTCGGATGGTCTGACGGCTTGGCGTTGAGCGGCATGGCGGGCCTCGGCGATGGCGTGTGTTTGTGCTGAGCCTGATATAGGAAGCCACCCCGCCGCATGCCAGCGCGGCGTTGTCGCAGAGGGCAGGGTTACTCGGCGATCTGGGCTGAAACGCCCTCATCCGCCACCTGGTCCATCACGCTGCGCAGGGCGGTGACCAGCGCGTCCACCATCTCGTCGGTATGGTACGGCCCCGGCGTCAGGCGCAGCCGTTCGGTGCCGCGCGGCACGGTGGGGTAGTTGATCGGCTGCACATAGATGCCGTGCTCGTCCAGCAGCAGCTGGCAGATGCGCATGGTCGCCGCCGCGTCGCCAACCATCACCGGCACGATATGGGTGTCGCCCTCGAGAATGGGGATGCCGGCGGCACGCGCGCCGTCTTTCAGCCGTGTGGCCTGGCGCTGCTGTGCGGCGCGCAGGGTGCTTTCATGGCGCAGATGGCGCACGGCCGCATGCGCCGCTGCCGCCACGGCCGGGGGCAGGGCGGTGGTGAAGATAAAGCCCGAGCCGTTGCTGCGCACCGTGTCGCAGATCACGTCGCTTGCCGCGATATAGCCGCCGCCAGCGCCAAACGCCTTGCCGAGCGTGCCCTGAATGATGTCGATCGCGCCGTCGAGGCCGCGCATCTGCGCGATGCCGCCGCCCTCGGCGCCATACATGCCGACGGCATGGACCTCGTCGAGATAGGTCAGCGCGTTATATTGCCGGGCCAGCGCCGCGATCTCGTCGATCGGGCTGGTGTCGCCATCCATCGAATAGACGGATTCAAAGACGATGATCTTCGGCCGGTCATTCGGCTGGGCGGCCAGCAGCTGCTCGAGATGGGCCACGTCATTGTGCCGGAAGATCACCTTTTCGGCGCGCGACAGCTTGATGCCGGAGATGATCGAGGCGTGGTTCATCTCGTCGGACAGGATCAGCGCGTCCGGAAGCTGCGCCACGAGGGCGGACAGGCTTGCCTCGTTGGCGACATAGCCGCTGGTGAAGGTCAGGGCGCATTCCTTGCCGTGAAGGGCGGCCAGTTCGTCCTCCAGCGAGACAAGGGCGTGGCTGGTGCCGGAGATGTTGCGGGTGCCGCCGGCGCCGGTGCCGCTCGCCGCCGCCGCCGCGCGCATCGCCGCGATCACGTCAGGATGCTGGCCCATGCCCAGATAGTCGTTGGAGCACCAGACAGTGACCTCCTGCGCGGCGCCATTGTGGTGGCGCAGGGCAACGGGATGGCGACCGACGATCCGCTCGAGCTCGACAAAATGCCGATAGCGGTTCTCGGTTTTCAGCCGGTTCAGCTGCGCACGGAAATGCGCGGTGTAGTCACCGTTGAATATCATGTCTGACAGGGCACCTTTCACCGATTGGTCTAACCGATCACGCAACGAAAGGGAACGCCCGGTCACCGACATGTGACATCGTGCAGCAATCCTTTTGCCCGCTTGGCCAGCACCAGTTCGGTGTTACCGGCTGGTTTTATTCGGCGGCGGTGGCAGGCACCTCGATCCGCGCGGCCGAGAATTTCAGCTCGGGGATCTTGCCATAGGGGTCGAGCGCCGGGTTGGTCAGATAGTTCGCCGGAGCTTCATAGAAGCAGAAGGGAACAAAGATCAGCCCGCTTGGCAGTTTCGGATCGATCCGCGCCGCCAGCTCGATTTCGCCACGTCGGGTGACGACCCGCACAAGGGTGCCGGGCTCGACCTGCAGGCCCTGCAGCGTCTCGGGCGCCATATGAACTTCCGGCTCCGGCTCGAGAGCGTCGAGAACCGAGCTGCGGCGTGTCATCGAGCCCGTGTGCCAGTGTTCCAGCAGGCGGCCGGTGGTCAGCACGATCGGATATTCGGCATCCGGGGTCTCGTCTGGAGGAAGAACTTCTGCCGGGGTCATGCGGCCGCGGCCGCTTTCCGTCGGGAAGCCGTCGCCGAAGATCACTTCGCGGCCGGCGCTGTTCTCGTCGGCACAGGGATAGGTCACTGCGCCTTCATCATCCAGCCGCTGCCAGCTGATGCCGGTCAGCGAGGGCATCACCATCCGCATTTCGGCAAAGACATCGCGCGGGTGGCTGTAGGACCAGTCCAGGCCCATGCGGTTGGCAAGTTCCTGAATGATCCACCAGTCCTGCTGCGCCTGCCCGGGCATCGGCACGGCGGCGCGGCCCATCTGCACGCGGCGGTCGGTGTTGGTGACGGTGCCGTCCTTCTCGGGGAAGGCGGAGGCTGGCAGGATGACGTCGGCAAAGGCCGCTGTCTCGGTCATGAAGATGTCCTGCACCACCAGTATGTCAAGATTGGCCAGCGCCGTGCGGGCATGTTGCTGGTCCGGGTCCGACATCGCCGGGTTCTCGCCCATGATATACATGGCCTTGATGTCGCCGTCATAGGCGGCCTCGGTGATCTCGACGACCGTCAACCCGCGCTCGGGGTCAAGAGTTGCCCCCCAGAAATCTTCGTATTTCGCGCGTGTTTCGGCATCGGTGACAGGCTTGTAGTCGGGGAAGAACATCGGGATCAGTCCGGCATCGGACGCGCCCTGGACGTTGTTCTGGCCACGAAGTGGGTGCAGGCCGGTACCGGCACGGCCGACATTTCCGGTCAGCAGCGCCAGCGAGATCAGGCAGCGGGAATTGTCGGTGCCATGCGTGTGCTGCGAGATGCCCATGCCCCAGAAGATCATCGCGCTGCCG
>JAKMFG010000208.1 GCA_022425565.1 Alphaproteobacteria bacterium | reverse complement strand
GGGCAGGCGTCTCGCGCGCCGCCGAGAAGCCTCCAGACAGGCTGGCCAAGCGCCTTGCCCTTGATGTCCCACAGGGCGACGTCAATGGCGGCAATCGCATGCATGCCGATGCCGGTCTGGCCGCGCGGGATCAATGCCCAGTAGAGCTTGTCCCAGATACGGTCATTGTTGAGCGGGTCCATGCCGATGATCTGTGGTGCGGCGATGGCGTCAATAGCGGCCTTGATCGGCACTGCCGGCCCGATGGAGGTGATACCGTGCCCGGTGATACCGGCATCGGTCTCGATCTCGACGATACAGGCCTGATGCGAGGGTGTCTTGGCCGGGCTGGTAATGTCCAGCTCGACCTTCAGCAGCACGGCATGGGCGCGAATGGCGGTGATCTTCATGGTGATGTCCTCCGCCCTGGTCCGGTCAGGCCGCCGAATCCCAGTGGCTGACCATATCGCAGGCGATGTCGAAGGCGGCACGTGTCGCACCCACATCGGCGCTGCCCGTGCCGGCAATATCGAATGCGGTGCCATGCGCCGGGGTTGTCACCGGGAACGGGATGCCGCCCTGCACAGTCACGCCACGGTCGAATCCCATCAGCTTCAGCGCGATCTGTCCCTGGTCGTGATACATGGTGATGATCCCGTCCACCTCACCGGCCTTGGCCTTGAGGAAAACCGTGTCGGACGGCCATGGACCATCGACATTCACCTGCTTTGCCTGAAGGGTTTCCACTGTCGGGTTGATTACCTCGATCTCTTCCATGCCGAAATTACCATTGTCCCCGGCATGCGGATTTAGCGCAGCCACCGACAAGCGCGGGCGGCTGTGCCCTGAACGGCGCAGCGTGCGGTCGATCAGATGCACTGCCTCGGTAATCCTGTGTTCGGTGATATAGCTGGCGACGTCTTTCAGGGCGATATGGCTGGAGACGCGGCTGGTCCAGATGCCGTTCAGTGTGTTCAGCTCGGAGATATATCCCTCGACTCCGAGGAACTCCGCCATATGGTGCAGTTCGTCCTCATGGCCCAGACCCGCCTCGATCAGCGCCGCTTTGTTGAACGGGCCAAAAGTGATCGCATCGATGATGCCGTCACGTGCCATTTCCAGCGCGCAATTGAGATTGCTGAGCGCAGAATGCCCATTTGCATGGGTCACCTCGGCAAGCCGCACATCATCGGCGGCGATGGTCTCGCGCTCATGAATGGCGAGGCCGCTGACATCCGTCCAGTCACCCTTATGGGCGTCACAAGCCACCATCTCGATCTCGGTGTCGGCCTGCGTCTGGCCCATCTCGAACAGGTGTCGGTCGCCGATCAGCAGGATGTCCGCCTTCTCGTGAACCTCTGGGTCGGCAAGCAGCTTGGCAATCAGTTCAGGGCCGATCCCTCCCGGGTCGCCCGGGATAATTCCGATACGCGGTTTCATTCACTTGTCTCCTGTTCGTCGCTCTGCGTCACCAGATTCTCGATCGCGGTTTCGATATGGTCTCTCATGGCAGCGCCGGCCTGTGCCGCGTTTCGCGCAAGCAGTGCGTCTGTAATATCCTGATGCTGCTGCAATGTCGTCGCCCGGCCCAGCATGTGACGGGATGACATGAAGCGCGCGCGCCACAGCCGCGCATTGTACTTTGCATGAGTATCCATCAGCGCCGTATTACCGCTGGCGGCAATGATGCTCGTGTGAAAATCCATATCTGTCTTGAAGAAGTCGATAGAACTGGCCTCGCCGCTTTTTTCATGCATGCGCTGGTTCAGGTCCGAGATGGCTTCCAGTTGCGCCTCGTCTGCATGTGTACAGGCAAGCTCGCCACCAAGCGCTTCCAGCGTCGCAAGAACTTTCATGCTTTGCGACAATTCCTCGACCGAGGGGTTGGCGACACGCGAACGTCGCGTCGGCGTGTGATCGACAAGTCCTTCGGCTTCGAGAATACGCAGCGCCTCGCGCATCGGGGTACGGCTGATGCCGAGCGCTTCGGACAGGTCGCGTTCGGGGATGTGCATGCCAGGCGGCAGCTTCTCCAGCAGGATCAGCTCGCGCAGCTTGTCGGCTGTTTCGGTGCTCAGGGACCGGCGCTGACTCAGCTTAACGTCTTCTTCGGAGACCAGCGA
>JAKMFG010000205.1 GCA_022425565.1 Alphaproteobacteria bacterium | reverse complement strand
GCGCTGGCGCGTGCCGACGGCGCTGCAATGCTGGGACAGGCGCGCGAAATTGCCGAGGCTTACGGCGTCGTCAATGGCGACTGGAACGGCTTCAACGTGCTTCATACCGCAGCTGCGCGCGTGGCCGGGCTCGACCTCGGCCTGACGCCGGGGCGCGGCGGGCTGGATGTCGCGTCGATGTACAAGGCTGCCGATGCAGGCAAGCTGGACCTGGTCTGGCTTCAGGCCGCTGACGAGATCGACGCTGCGCGGTTCGACAAGACCTTTACCGTCTATCAGGGGCATCACGGTGATGCCGGCGCGCATGTCGCCGACGTCATCCTGCCGGGTGCCGCCTATACCGAGAAAGACGGTATCTATCTGAATACCGAGGGGCGCGTGCAATACGCCGCGCGTGCAGCCTTTCCGCCAGGCGAGGCGCGCGAGGACTGGACCATTATCCGCGCGCTGGCTGGCCATATAGGAATTAATCTCGGTTTTGACTCGCTGGCCGAGTTGCGTGAGGAAATGTTCGAGCTTGCACCGCATTTCGCCGAGCAGGACGAGGTGAAAACCGCACGCTGGGCCAAGTTTGGCAGCAAGATGAAGATTATTTCAGCGGCAGTCGCCACCACCCATGACACTTTCTACATGACCTGTCCTGTCAGCCGCGCCTCGGAGACGATGGGCCAGTGCCTGATGGCGTTGCAGGCAGACGCCGCACGCGACGCAGCGGAGTAGCACGATGGATCTGATCACCAACAGCTACGTCGTTGAACTGGCGCTGACCGTCGGCAAGATCATGCTTGTCGTCGGCCCGCTCCTGATCGCGGTGGCCTATCTGACACTGGCGGAGCGCCGCGTTATCGGCTTCATGCAGCTTCGCAAGGGCCCGAACGTCGTCGGGCCTTTCGGCATGTTCCAGCCGTTTGCCGACGCGCTGAAGCTGATGGTCAAGGAAACCATCCTTCCAGCAGGCGCGAACAAGGCCGTGTTCATCCTCGCGCCGATGCTGACCTTCGTCCTTGCGCTTGTCGCCTGGGCGGTGATCCCGTTCGGAGAGGGGCTGGTGATCGCCGACATCAATGTGGGGATCCTGTATCTGTTCGCGATTTCCTCGCTTGGTGTCTATGGCGTGATCATGGCCGGCTGGGCCAGCAACTCGAAATACGCTTTCCTCGGCGCGCTTCGCTCGGCAGCGCAGATGGTGTCTTACGAAGTATCAATGGGCCTTGTGATCATCAATGTGTTGGTCTGCGTTGGTTCACTGAACCTGAGCGCCATTGTCGAGGCGCAGCGCGATGTCTGGTTTGCGCTGCCGCTGCTGCCTATGTTCTTTGTCTTCTTCATCTCGACACTTGCCGAGACCAACCGCGCGCCGTTCGACCTTCCCGAGGGTGAATCCGAACTGGTGGCCGGTTACTTCGTCGAATATTCCTCGATGAGCTTTGCACTATTCTTCCTTGGCGAATATGCCAACATGATCCTGATGAGCGGCATGACCACGGTGCTGTTCCTTGGTGGCTGGCTGCCACCGTTCGATATCTGGCCGCTGAACATTGTGCCGGGACCGATCTGGTTCATTCTCAAGGTGATGCTGCTGCTGTTCGTCTTCCTGTGGGTGCGGGCAACCACACCGCGCTATCGCTATGACCAGCTGATGCGGCTTGGCTGGAAGATTTTCCTTCCGTTCTCGTTGCTCTGGGTGGTTCTGACTTCGGGCTTCCTGCTCTATACCGGCAACCTGCCGGCCGTGATTGCAGGCTAAGGGAGGGCCAGATGGGTGCCATGATCAATTCTCTCCGCTCCTTCCTGCTTCTTGAGCTTGGCAAGGGCCTGTTCCTGACGCTGAAGTACTTCTTCAAGCCGAAGGTCACCATCAACTATCCCTACGAGAAGGGAAGCCTGTCGCCGCGCTTCCGGGGCGAGCATGCGCTGCGTCGTTATCCGAACGGCGAAGAGCGCTGTATTGCCTGCAAGCTGTGCGAGGCTGTGTGTCCGGCACAGGCCATCACCATCGAGGCCGAGCCGCGTGATGACGGCAGCCGCCGGACAACGCGCTACGACATCGACATGACGAAATGCATCTATTGTGGCTTCTGTCAGGAAGCCTGCCCGGTGGACGCCATTGTCGAGGGACCGAATTTCGAGTTCGCCACGGAGACCCGTGAGGAACTCTATTATGACAAGGACAAGCTCCTGGCGAATGGTGATCGCTGGGAGACGGAAATCGCCCGCAACCTTGCCGCCGACGCGCGCTGGCGCTGAAGGCATCTGAATCTGAAGGGGGAAATGGGTGTGA
>JAKMFG010000199.1 GCA_022425565.1 Alphaproteobacteria bacterium | reverse complement strand
GTATAGAAATGGGGAGCATATAGCGCGTGCACAGCGATGCGCTGTGCGTTTCCTCCCTAAACTCGGCCGTGAGATTTCTCACGGCCTTTTTTTTGGTCGATCCCCCCTTGCCTCACCAGTCTAGCGCCGCCCAGACCATGCCAAGGGGTGCGACGTGTCGTTCCTTGCCAAGAAATACAACCGGGGCGTAGCATCTTTTTCTTGATAAGGTTTTGGCGGGGATGTTCACCTGCCACCAAGGGGGAGAACACACCATGTCGGCGCTGAATGATTCGATTTTGGAAGAGACACGCGCAGCTGGCACGCCTGCCCCGCTGATTGATCCCTTTGGCCGCACGGTCGACTATCTTCGCGTCTCGGTAACGGACCGCTGCGATTTCCGCTGTGTGTATTGCATGGCCGAGGAAATGACGTTCCTTCCGAAAAAGGACCTGCTGACCCTGGAAGAGCTTGATACGCTCTGCCGCCGGTTTATGGCCGCAGGCGTCCGCAAGATCAGACTGACTGGTGGTGAGCCACTGGTCCGCCGAAACATAATGCAGCTGATCCGCAGCATCGGTGGCGAGGTCAAGGCCGGCAATCTCGATGAACTGACGATCACCACCAATGGCAGCCAGCTCGGCAAAATGGCCGAAGACCTTTACGACGCTGGTGTGCGGCGGGTGAATATCTCGCTCGATACGCTGAACCCGGAGCGGTTCCGCAAGATCACCCGCTGGGGCGACCTCGACAAGGTGCTGACCGGCCTGGAGGCCGCGCGCGAAGCCGGGCTTGGCGTGAAGATCAACGCTGTTGCGCTGAAGGGCGATAATGATGACGAGCTTGGCGACATGCTGGCCTGGTGCGGCGAGCAGGGCTTTGACATGACCATCATCGAAGTCATGCCGATGGGTGATATCGGCACGGAGAACAGGCTCGACCAGTATCTGCCGCTTTCACGTGTGCGTGCAGATCTTTCAAAGCGTTTCACCCTGACGGACATCCCGTTCCGTACGGGCGGCCCAGCACGTTATGTCGAGGTTGGCGAGACCGGCCGCAAGCTCGGCTTCATCACCCCGCTTACGCATAATTTCTGCGAGAGCTGCAACCGCGTCCGGGTGACCTGCACGGGCCAGCTTTATATGTGTCTTGGACAGGACGACAACGCCGATCTTCGCAAGGCGCTTCGCGAGGGCGGCGACGCGGCACTGGACTCAGCCGTAGCCGAGGCCATAACCCGCAAGCCGAAAGGTCATGATTTCGTGATCGACCGCCGGCAGAGCGGACCGGCCGTCAGCCGTCACATGAACGTGACCGGCGGGTAAACCGTCCGTCGCCAGTCAGGCGGCTCTCGGTTTGTCGCGGCTCCTCATCACACCGAGCCAGAGCAGACCAGTGCATACCAGCAAAAGCGGGCCAAGCGCCGCAAGCGACAGCGCCTCCCACCCAAGTTGGCTGTGAATCGCACCGGCCGACAGTGATGCAACTGCGACAGTCGTCATCGTCATCAGGTCGGCGAATCCCTGCACGCGGCCGCGCTCTTCCGGCTCTGCCACGCGGGCTACCAGCGATGTGCCGCCAACAAACAGGAAATTCCATCCAAGACCGGCGGCGACAAGAGCCAGCCAGTAGGGCCAGAACCCGGCAGCCGTAACCGCTAGAAATATACTCGCCAGATAGAAGGCTACCCCAGACCACAAGATACGAAAGGCACCAAACCTGCCAATCAGCGAGCCGGTAAAGAAAGACGGCAGGAACATCGCCACTACATGCCACTGGATAATCGTCGCATTGGCCGAATTGCCGAGTTTGGCGACATTGACGACCTGAAGCGGGGTTGCCGTCATAAGATAGCTCATCAGAGCGTAGCCGACGGCGCAGCACAGCACGCCGACAATATAGACCGGCATCCGAAGGAACACACCGATGGGACGGCCACCGGAAGCGCTCCGTTCGGGGCGTTTGATCTTCAGCCCGGCCAGAACGAATAGCGACAGCAACTGCACCGTCGCTGCGGTAAAGAAACATCCGGCATAGATCGCTTCCGGGACAAGCTCTACCGTGCGACGAGAAATCTCCGGCCCGATGAGCGCGGCGAACAGACCACCTGCCAGAACATAGGAAATCGCCTTTGGCCTGAGCTGGTTCGGCAATTCATCTGCAGCCGCATAGCGGTAATAACTGGCGATCCCCAGCGCCACCCCCAGCATCATTCCGCCAATACAGAACATCAGGAAATTCTTCTGCAGCACCGCCATGCCAAGCGTGAATGTTGCCGAACTGCTGATCAGCACACCACAGATTAGCACCGGGCGCCGCCCGAACCGCGCCATCAGCAACGAGGCAGGCAGCGTCGTCATCATGGATGTCACAAATTGTAGCGACAGCGGCAGCGTCGCCAGCCAGGCCATCGGCGCCAACAACACCCCGACCAGCGCGGTGTTGATGATGTTCACATTCATCGTCGTCATGGACAACGCCTGCGCCGAGGCAAGTCTGATGACGGTATTTCGCTGTGGCGTGGTGAACATGGACTGGCTCGGGAATGAAAACAGTGAGGTGGTCGTCCAGGGCGCGGGCGATCATCTGTATTGGTGTGTCAGCTCTTGTTATCCGGAAATTTGCGGCCGAACAGCTCGAGCCGGTGATCCACCAGCTCATAGCCCATTTCCTTTGCAATCTGCTCTTTTAACGCCTCAAGCTCGGCATGATAGAATTCGATCACCTCGCCAGTCTCGACATCGACGAGATGTTCATGATGCTCCCCGGCTTCTTCATATCGGGCGCGGCCATCGCCGAACTCCAAACGCTCGATGACACCGGCTTCCTCGAGAAGCTTGACTGTGCGGTAGACAGTCGCGATCGAGATGGTGCTGTCTTCGTCGACGGCGCGGCGGTAGAGCTCGTCCACATCTGGATGATCCTCGGAATCACCTATGACGCCGACAATGACCTGCCGCTGGCTGGTCATTCGAATGCCCTTTTTGTGGCATTTCTCCATGAGTGCTGTCGGCATGGCTGGTCCGCGTATCTTCCGGGCCGTGGCCCTTTGGTGGTGGTGTGCAACGAAGCTGCATCTTGCCCTGATCAACTGCCGACTGCAACCTTGCCATTGGCATGAATACCCCAATTGACCGAGGCGCTTCCATATGGGCAGGATGCAGCCATGGAACGGACTGTGACGCACGATACAAGGCATGCGGTGGGTGCGGCACAGATGTGTGCCGGCATGCTGATTATCCCGTTTCTCGACGTCTTCGCCAAACTTCTTGGTGAAACACATGATGCTTTTGAAATCACCTTCTGGCGTTTCTTCATGCAGTCGGCATTGATGCTGCCATTTGTGCTCTATCTGAAATTGTGGCGTATCCCGCCCGACACTTTCTGGCTGCAGGCGTGCCGCGGCCTATTGCTGGCAGCGGCAACAGCGTTTTTCTTTGCAGCCCTGCGCCACATCCCCATGGCCGAGGCCATTGCCATTTTCTTTGTGCAACCACTGATTCTTACCCTTCTGTCGGTAGTCTTTCTTGGTGAAAGGCTGCGCTTCAGGCGGATTGGCGCCATCCTTGTCGGTCTTGGCGGCACCCTTGTGATCCTGCAGCCGAGCGTCATCACCTTCGGCCTGCCAGCGCTGCTTCCGCTTGGATCGGCTGTGGCAATGGCGTTCTACATGATTCTGACGCGCAAGCTGTCGACCAGCGTGCACGCCTACCAGATGCAGTTTGTCGGTGGGATCGTCTCGATGGTAGCCGTCGCCCTGCTGCTTGGTGTCGGCAACCTGATATCGATCCCGGGAACAGGATACACACCACTTGGGCAGACCCAGATCATGTGGGTGGTGGGTCTTGGG
>JAKMFG010000170.1 GCA_022425565.1 Alphaproteobacteria bacterium | reverse complement strand
GCACAGGTAATCGGGCTTCTGGATGCCCGTACCGGTATAGATGGCAATTGTGTAAAGGATTTTTTCCCGAGGTGCCCTGATGGCATCCGCTGGGCTGGCATAGCCCGGACCACAACATTCCATTTTGTTCTCTCCGCTCTGCCCATGTCCCTGCAATACATCAAACCATCCATGCAGACAGGATAGTGATACAACATCTTTTGCCCGCCGCACCAACCCTGATATTTTCCCCGCCCCACCGGGTCAGCTTGCAAGGGCAGGCGTCTGGCAGGAAATCCGTGTGGTCAATCCGGTGAAAGGTGGATACGATCTCCCGTGAGGGCACGATGGTCAACTGGGAAGGTCTGCTCATGCATGCTTTAAAAGCAATAAATGGCAAGACTGTTCCTGATCTATATCTGAACATCAGCCATTTTCTCGATCACTTCATCATGCTGGTGTTCGCCAAGGCGGCCTATGACGCCGGGCGCCATTTCGGTCTGGGGTACGAGGATATCATTGTCTACGGCGTGGCCGGCTTTGTGCTGTTCGGGGCCATGGCGCCCGTTGCTGCGCATCTGGCAGATCGCTATTCGCGCTCGCTTATGATGGTGATTTTCCATTTTGGCATCGGCACAGCGGCGGTGCTTGCCGGCATGACCCAGACTGTCTGGCAGCTTGGCGCGTCGATTGGCCTGATCGGTGTGTTCGCGGCAATCTATCACCCGGTTGGCATTGCCATGCTGATCAAGAGCAATCGGACGATTGGGTTTCGGCTCGGCATTAACGGGGTGTTCGGCAATATGGGCGTGGCCGCGGCACCGCTTGTCATCGGAGTGCTGCTGACCGTTGGTGACTGGCGGTTGTGCTTCGTTGCATCCGGGCTTTTCTGCATAGCCTATGGCGTGGTGTTCATGCTGCGGCTCGTCGAGGATGCCGCCCCGCAGGCGAAGAAGGCGACGAAAGGCGCGACCGGGTTTGCGCCTGGCTGGCAGATGGCGCTTGGCGCAATGCTGATATCGACCGCCAGCGGCGGCTTCATCTTCGGTGCCATGACCTTCGTCGTGCCGCGCTATTTCGAGATTTCGCTTCCCGCCATTTCGACATCGGTGGCGGTGACCGGCCTGCTGGCGTCTATTGTTTATGCGGCGGCCTCCTTCACGCAAATCGGTGTCGGCTGGCTGATCGACAGGGTGCCGCCGAAATGGGTGCTGTTTTCCGTGGGTGTGGGCCAGGTGATCTTTGTCGCCCTTGCGGCCAGATTCACCGACTATGCCCTGTTTTTTGCGATGCTGGTCGCGATGTGTTTCGTCTTCGGGCAGATTCCGATCACCGACACCATCCTGTCGCGCTATGTCCCTGACAGCTGGCGCACCCGTGTGCTCAGCGTGAAGTTCATGATCAACCTGATGATCGGGGCTAGCGTGCTGCCGATTTGCGGTGTCATCCTGCAATCAGGGTACGAGATGGCGGCGTTGTTCAGCCTGATGAGCGGACTTGCTGTGATGATCGTTCTGGGCGGGATTCTGCTGCCTGTGCAGTCTGAAGCCCAGCGACTCGATCGCCAGCCGGCTGAATAGGAAATTCCTCGTAAATCCTCACCGATGGCCAACTATCTGCCGGCCGCTTTCGATAGACTTTGCTACCGATCGGGCGCATAGTCCGCAGCGCTCCGTGAACCGAGCCCGGTGATCCGGATATTTGCTGGTTCGACGATTGCCGAGGCAAAATCTTATGGCACAAACCTTTGACCTGACGACAGGATCGTTGGCGTTGCACTTCCGGCGGCTCGCTGTGCCGGCCGCCATCGGCATGGTTTTCACCACCCTTTACAATGTCGTCGATGTGTTTTTTGCCGGCCTGATCGGAACCGCGGCGCAAGCCGGCCTGGCCATTTCATTTCAGGCATTCTTCCTGTTCATCACCTTTGGTTTCGGCCTGTCGGCGGCGATGACCGCGCTTGCAGGCAACGCCATTGGCGCGGGCCAGCGCGAAGAGGCCAGGCTGATCGCGGCACGGGGAATCTTTTTCGGCATCATCATTTCACTGCTGCTGATGGTCGCCGCCTGGTTTGCCGGCCCGGAGCTGATCAAGCTCGTCTCGACCGAAGGCGCCTATCGAGATGCCGGCACGCAGTATTTTCTGGTTCTGATCCTGGCCTTGCCGGCTTTTGTCATGTCTTTCGGACTGAATGGCCTGCTGCAGTCACAAGGCGATACAGTGTCGATGCAGAGGGCGCAGATCGCCGCGTTTTTCGCTAATATCGTGCTGAATCCCCTGCTTGTATTCGGTATCCCGGGCATCTGGGACGGCATTGGTTTCAACGGCATCGCCGTATCCACCGTCCTGTCGCAGACCGGGGTCATGGTTTATGTCGCCTATCGGCTGATGAAAACGGACTTGATGGATGGTGTGACCGGGCCCTGTTTCCGGCCTGAGAAGAGCACCTATATCGACATCACAAAGCAGATGCTTCCCGTTACCATGACGATGTTCGTCATGATGTCGGCTGGCTTCATCGTTCAGTTCTACCTGAAATCCTTTGGCACATCTGCCGTGGCTGCCTATGGCGTGGCATTGCGGGTGGAACAGCTGTTCCTATTGCCGGTATTCGGCCTGACTGGAGCGTTGCTTCCCATCGCGGCGCAGAATTATGGAGCCGGCAAGCATGATCGTGTGCGCCAGGCGCTGTTTGATTGCTGGAAATTCGGCTGGATGTTCATGGCCGTGGCCTGCCCGATCCTGTTTTTCGCATCGCCGTTGCTGATGCGCACATTCACGCCTGATCCCGAGGTGATTTCGATTGGCGTAAGCTATCTGCGGGTCGACGGTTTTATCC
>JAKMFG010000165.1 GCA_022425565.1 Alphaproteobacteria bacterium | reverse complement strand
ATGCCATCATCGCCCCGGCCTTCATCGCCGAGCGCAAGCATGTGGATGAAATTGTCGACAAGTTCCGCAAGACTCTCGACGAAATGATGTAATATCGGGGGTGCCGCGCCTGTGTGCGGCACCCTTTTTTTGTCTGCATGGCCAGATGCCATGCAACCTCGTT
Source organism: Alphaproteobacteria bacterium (assembly GCA_022425565.1). Classification (GTDB taxonomy): domain Bacteria; phylum Pseudomonadota; class Alphaproteobacteria; order Puniceispirillales; family Puniceispirillaceae; genus UBA8309. Next base: position 16,147 of record JAKMFG010000165.1, on the reverse strand, counting down.
CAGGAAACGGAGCAGCCAATCATGGCCGGACTAGCAGTCAGCGGTGGGGGGATCGCCGGGATCGCCGCCGCGCTAGGAGCCGCACGCGCCGGCCATGACATCACGCTGCTTGGCGGCAGCACCACGCCAAACCTGAAAGGCGGCGTGCAGATCGCCCCGAATGGCTGGGCCGCTCTGGAATCTCTTGGGCTTGGCGATGCGGCACGAGCCTGCTCGACACGACTTCACACCATCACCGTGCGTGCGCTGGACAGCGGCGCCACCCTGATCCGCCTGCCGTTGCACGACCCCTATGCCAGTTTTGGCCGCGCCGCGCTCGCCGGGCTGGTCGAGGAGGCGCTGGGCGGCACCGGGCGTGTCACCCGCATTGCCGAAGATGTTGCCCACATCCATCAGGATGATGGACATGTCACTCTGATCACAGCCGCAGGTACAAGCCACAAATGTGACGGGCTGATCGCCGCCGATGGTGGCAAGGGTCCCGGGCGGCGGCATGTGACGGCGAACGGGTCAGCCGGTGTCTCGGCCGAGAAAGTGGCGATGCGGGCTCTTCTGCCACTGGCGGACATGCCGGCGCATTTCGCGCTTGCCGAAAGCAATCTGTGGCTTGGCCGCGGTGTCCATGTCGTCCATTACCCGATCGGCGAGATGGTGAATCTTGTGGTCACACTTCCGGCCGCGCGCACCGGCGACGGATGGCAGGCCCGCCTGTTCGGCGCGTCTTCCCCGCTAGCAGCGCTGGTTGATGGCCAGATCGATTGGGCACGCACCGCGCTTCCCGTTGCTGCGACGGCAGGGTGCTGGCGGCGTGGGCATGTGGTGCTCGCAGGTGACGCCGCACACAGCATGCCGCCACATCTGGCCCAGGGGGCCGGCCAGGGGCTTCAGGACGCCGCCTGTCTTGGTCGGCATCTCGGCCATGAAGACGACATCGAAGCTGCCTTCACGCTCTATGCGCGAGAACGCGCCGCAGCGGTGTCACGGATCGTGCAAAAGGCCGATATTTCTGGCCGGATCATGGGGCTGTCGGGTCCGGCGGCGCATCTTCGCGACATGGTTCTGAATGCGGGCGGGCCGCGGCTGATGCAGAACTGGCTGGCCGAAGTCTGGTCCGCCGACCCTTCGCTTGCCTGACCGGATCAGGCAAGCCCGTTGGCGCGCACTGCGCTCTCGAAATCCTCGCGGTTGATATAGGCGCCCGCCATCTTGCGCTTGCCGCGGAAGGCACCGCGTCCGTGAAGCACGCGCCAGTTGTCGAACACCAGCATGTCGCCCGGCTCCAGCGTGTAACGCCACTGCATCTCCGGCTCGTTCGCCATGCTGTCAAATGCCCGAATGCCGGCATAAAGCGCGCGCATGTCATCATCGGCAAGGCGCACCGTATCGCGGTCGTAATTGTTGAAGCTGACCTGCGCCAGCCTGCCTGTCTCGTCATGACGCAGGATCGGCCGCCGCGCACGAAGCACCACACCATCACCCTTGTAGATGCCGGTCACACCGATGCGTGCGAGGTCGGCATGGACCTGCGGCTGCTCGGCAGCCAGCCTTTCGGCAATGCGCGCACCATCGACCATGATCGATTCACCACCCTCGGCCTCATAGCTGACACACAGCAATAGCTGAACGCCTGGCGCATCATGGCTGTAGGTGCCGTCGGTATGGGGGCGCAGCTCCTTCGGCGTGTAGGCGGAATCAGCCATGTTCTCGTTCGCCTCGAACTCGAACAACCCGCCGAAAATTGTCTGCCGGACATAGCCGATGGAATCAGCCACCGTCTGCACTGCGGTCAGATCGCGCGGGCAGTCGGTCAGAACGGCAAAGCCGTGGGCAAGCATGGTTTCGAGCAGAGGTGTGACGCCTGCATTCCCCGACAGGGTGGCATAGGGAAGGCGCACCGCATCAGGATCGATGCCAGGGCCGTCCCATGGCGCAGCTTCCGGCAGCCGCATCGGATCGCCGGCGCTGCTGAAACCGTCAAGAAAGCCGGCCTCGTAATGTGCTTCGATGTTCAGGTCTGGCCAGTCTAGGATCAGGGCAGCGCCATCGTCGCTGAGACGGGCAGCCTTCGGCCTGATCATCGGGTCTATAGCGGCGGTAAAGAGCTCGCGTTGGTGACTCCGCGAATCAAAACTCTCCGGATCGCGCGCATTGTCGCGAAGCCAGAAATAGTCGAATCCGGTCGCCGCCCCCTCATTGATCGACAGGGTCAGCATATCGTCACCAAGGACAAGGTTTTTCAGCATGGCAGGCCTCCGTTCATCATCCAGACTGTAACCTTGCCGACAGGACACCACAAGCAGTGCCATGCTTGGAATTACGGCTTTCCAGTGTTACCGTCCGGCCGTCGCGAGCGAACAGACGGGGCCAAGAAACGGGACGGGATATGGGTCAGCTTCGGACCATGATGGATGATGCACTTCAGCGGCTTGAAACAGCCGAGGATGACGTGTTCGTTATTGCCGCGCTCTACAAGTTCGTCGACCTTCCCGACTATCGCGAATGGCAGCCTGTTCTTCAGGCACTGTGCGAGGCCAACGGCGTGCGCGGAACGCTGCTACTTGCCGAAGAAGGCATCAACGGCACCATCTGCGCGCCTTCCGACGGCATGGGCCGTGTCCTCGACTGGATTGAGGCAGAGCCGCGCCTTGACGGGCTGTCGCTCAAATTCTCTGCCGCGCCTGATCAGGCCTTCCTGAGGATGAAAGTCAGGCTGAAACGCGAGATCGTCACCATGGGCCGGCCCGAGATCAGCCCGGCAAGATCCACCGGCACCTATGTCGAGCCGCGCGACTGGAACAGCCTGGTCGACGATCCGGATGTGATGGTGATCGACACCCGCAACGCCTATGAAACCGCGATCGGCACCTTTGATGGCGCGGTCGATCCGCAGACCGACAGCTTTCGCGAATTTCCCGAATGGGCCGCACAGCTGGTGGCCAATCCGGACCGGCCGAAGAAGCTGGCCATGTTCTGCACCGGCGGCATCCGCTGCGAGAAAGCCAGCGCGCTGATGCAGGATATGGGGTTCGACGAGGTCTATCACCTGAAGGGTGGCATCCTGAAATACCTCGAGGATGTGCCGCAGGCGGACAGCCGCTGGCAGGGGGAGTGCTTTGTCTTTGACGGGCGGGTGGCGGTCGACCACGCGTTGCAGCCTGGTGCCTATGACATGTGCCATGCCTGCCGCATGCCATTGTCCGATGCCGACCGTGAACATACCGCCTATGTGGCCGGCGTCAGCTGCCACCATTGCATCGACAGCCGCGATGACGGCAGCCGCTCGCGCTTTGCCGAACGGCAGAAGCAGATCACCCTTGCCAGGGCGCGCGGTGAAGAGCATCTGGGACGCGACCCGCACAAGCAGGCCAGCGGCAAACAGGACCTCTAGAGATTCCCGCGCCCGTGCGGTGCGTCGAAGTCGAGGTCTGGACCGACCGGCACGATACCCGTGGGATTGATCGTGCGGTGGCTTGCGTAGTAATGCCCCTTGATATGCGGCATGACCACAGTCGCGGCGATGCCCGGCATTTGATAGAGCTCGCGCATATAGCCGGACAAATGCGGAAAGTCATCGATCCGCCGGATGTTGCATTTGAAATGGCCGACATAGACCGCATCGAACCGGATCAGGGTCGTGAACAGACGCCAGTCGGCCTCGGTAATCCGGTCACCCATCAGATAGCGGCGGGTCGACAGCCGCTCTTCCATCCGGTCGAGCGCCGCGAACAGCTTTGTTACCGATTCCTCATAGGCATCTGGTGTCGTGGCAAAGCCGCTGCGATAGACGCCGTTGTTGATATGCGGATAGATGTCGTCATTCACCTCTTCGATGGCATCGCGCATCTCTTCCGGCCAGTAATCTTCATGATTGCCGGTCAGCCCGTCAAAGGCCGAATTGAACATGCGGATGATCTCGGAGGATTCATTGGAGACGATCTGGCCCGTCTGTTTGTCCCACAGGACGGGCACTGTTACCCGCCCGGTCGCGGTCGGGTTGCTGCGCGTATAGATCTGGTACATGAAATCGCTGCTGAACAGATCATCGCCGCCGGCGCCATGCTCGTCACGATCGAACGTCCAGCCGCTTTCCAGCATCAGCGGATGCACAACCGAAACCGAGATATGGTCAGCCAGCCCTTTCAGCTCGCGGAAAATCAGCGTGCGGTGCGCCCACGGGCAGGCATATGAGACATAAAGGTGATAACGCCCGCTTTCCGCAGCGAAGCCTGCATCACCTGACGGGCCGGCGCTGCCATCGGCGGTGATCCAGTGGCGGAATTTCGCATTGTCACGAACGAAATGGCCACCGCTTGCTTTCGTGTCATACCATTCGCTGGACCATTGGCCCTCGATCAGCTTGCCCATTCAGCCTGTCTTTCCCGTTATCATTTTCTAATAAATTTCAATCGCGCGCGGCGGCACGAATGGCCTCGATATTGGCGCGGTACCCGTCTTCGCCATCACCCTTGAAAATGGCCGATCCGGCAACAAGTGCGGTGGCGCCGGCGGCAAAGACAGCGCCTGCGGTCTCTGTCGTGATGCCGCCATCAACCTCGATGGTGATGTCGCGCGCGCCGATCATATCCTTCAGTGTCGCGATCTTGTCGATCATCGCCGGGATAAAGGCCTGGCCGCCAAACCCCGGATTGACCGTCATCACCAGGATCAGGTCGAGCCTGTCCAGCACATGACACAGCACATCCGCAGGCGTGTGCGGATTCAGCGATACACCGGCCTTGCAGCCAAGCTCGCGGATCCGCGACAGTGTGCGGTCGAGATGCGGGCAGGCCTCGGCATGGACGGTGATGATCTCGGCGCCGGCGTCGGCGTAGGCGTCTAGCAGCGCGTCCGGGTTGGAGACCATCAGATGCGCATCGAACAGCTTGTCGGTAACATGGCGGAGCGCCTTGATCACCGGCGGACCAAAGGTCAGGTTCGGCACAAAATGGCCATCCATCACATCAAGGTGAATCCAGTCTGCTCCGGCGCGGTCAACAGCCGACACTTCGTCGGCAAGACGCGAGAAATCCGATGCGAGGATGGAAGGGGCGATAATCATATCGTCGGCCACATGAGCCTCCGCTGAACGGGTGGTCGGAGCGTCGGCAGAAAATAGGCTCACGAGGCCCAAAACACAATATTCTCCACACAAGGCGCGGCAAAATATGCCTAATAAGGTGTCGGCCAGCTACAGCAGGACCTTGCTGGAGGCATTGTTTGTCGCAGGGACTACCCCCCGGCGCTGCTTTTCAGCTATAATGCCATCATCATTTGAATTTCGAAAGGTAGACGAACCATGGAAGGCGTGGTCACGAAGACTTCAAAGCCGGTGTTCTCATGGGAAGACCCGCTGTTCCTTGATCAGCAACTCAGCGATGACGAGCGCATGGTCCGCGACACCGCGCGCGCCTTTTCGCGTGACGTTCTGCTGCCGCGGGTGATTGCCGATTTCCGGGACGAATCTTTTGACCCCGATGTCATGCGCCAGATGGGTGAACTCGGCCTTCTCGGTCCGACCATTTCCGAAGAATATGGCGGCGCCGGCGTCAACCATGTGGCCTATGGCCTTGCGGCTTACGAAATTGAGGCGGTGGATTCCGGCTACCGGTCGGCGATGTCCGTCCAGTCTTCGCTGGTGATGCACCCGATCGATGCCTTCGGCACTGAAGAGCAGAAGCAGCGCTTCCTGCCGCGTCTTGCCACCGGCGAGATGATTGGCTGTTTCGGCCTGACAGAACCCGACTACGGCTCTGATCCCGGCGGCATGGTGACCAAGGCTGTCGAGACCGATGGCGGCTATCACCTGAGTGGCGCGAAAATGTGGATTTCCAACGCGCCGATCGCCGATATTGCGATTGTATGGGCCAAGCTGGACGGCGTGATCCGCGGCTTCATCATCGAGCGCGAGAATGCCGGCAGCGGTTTCACCACCCCGAAGATCGAGGGCAAGCTGTCGCTTCGCGCGTCGGTCACCGGTTCGATCCAGATGGACAATGCCTTCGTGCCGGCCGGCAACATCCTTCCCGATGTGTCCGGTCTGAAGGGTCCGTTTTCCTGCCTGAACAAAGCGCGCTTTGGCATTGCCTGGGGCACGCTCGGCGCCGCGCAATTCTGCTATGACGCGGCACGTACCTACACGCTCGACCGCAAGCAGTTCAACCGGCCGCTTGCCGGCAACCAGCTGATCCAGCTGAAACTTGCCAACATGCATACCGAGATCAATATCGGGCTGCAGTCATGCCTTCGTGTCGGCCGCCTTCTCGACGAGGGCAACTGCCCGCCGGAGAACATCTCGCTGATCAAGCGCAACAGCTGTGGCAAGGCACTCGACATCGCCCGTGCCGCACGCGACATGCATGGCGGCAACGGCATTGCCGAGGAATATCACGTCATGCGCCACATGATGAATCTCGAGACGGTGAACACCTACGAAGGCACGCATGATGTGCATGCGCTGATCCTTGGCCGGGCGATCACCGGGCTCCAGGCATTTACTGGCTGACCTGATGACCAGCACCGGGTCGGCGCTGTCGCACCTTCGGGTGCTTGACCTGTCACGAATTCTCGCCGGCCCATGGGCCACCCAGATGCTGGGTGACCTTGGTGCCGACATCATCAAGGTTGAACGCCCGCGCACCGGCGACGACACACGTGGCTGGGGACCGCCCTTCGTCGACGACATGACAGGCGACGCCGATACAGACGCGGCCGCCCGGTCCGCCTATTTCTGTTCGGTCAACCGAAACAAGCGCTCGCTTGCCATCGACATCACCTCGCCCGAGGGTGCTGCGATCCTGCGCCGCCTGGCCGCCGAAAGCGATGTCCTTGTCGAGAATTTCAAGGTCGGTGGGCTGGCGAAATACGGTCTCGACTATGACTCGCTTCGCGCGGTCAATCCGAAACTCGTCTATTGCTCGATCACCGGATTCGGCCAGAACGGACCGGATGCGCACCGCGCCGGATATGATTTCATGATCCAGGGCATGGGCGGGCTGATGAGCGTTACCGGAGAGGCCGACGGGATGCCGATGAAGGTCGGCGTTGCCCTTGTCGATGTCCTGACCGGCACCAATGCCGCCACCGCCATACTTGCCGCTGTCATGCATGCGGCGCGCACCGGCACCGGCCAGCATATCGATATGAGCCTGTTCGATGTCAGCGTCGCCAGCCTCGCCAACCAGGCACTGAATTACATGGTCAGCGGTGCTGCACCCGGGCGCCTTGGCAACGCGCACCCGAACATCGTTCCCTATCAGGCCTTCGCCACCGCCGACGGGCATATCATCCTCGCCGTCGGCAATGATTCACAATTCCGCAAATTCTGCGACATCGCCGGACTGAACGGTTTTGCCGACGACCCGGACTACGTCACCAACAAGGCGCGGGTGACGAACCGCACAGCCCTGCTGCCGCATGTCGAGGCCGCCATGGCGAACCACACGACCGGGTGGTGGCTCGACCAGCTCGCCGCGGCCGGCGTTCCGGCCGGACCGATCAACAACATCGATTCGGTGCTTGCCGAGCCACAGGCTGTTCACCGCGGCCTTCCCGCCTCGATCCCGGACGACCTCAATGGCAGCATCCCGACGGTGGCCAGCCCCCTGCGACTGTCACAGACACCGACACGCGCGGACCTGCCGCCGCCACGCCTTGGCGCACACAGCCGCGAGGTACTTGCCGAGATACTCGACCTTGATGGTGCGGAACTCGACCGGCTGGCAGAAACAGGCGTCATCACATCCGTCTGATTGACCCGTGCCGGCTGTCCTGCATCTGCCGGATGGTGGCGCTAGACGTCGGAACGGCGGAACAGCCGGCGGAACTGTGCCGGCTCGACAATCACCGCCGACACACCGCTGACAACGATGGCACCGCCAAGCAGCACATGTGGATCGGGATGCTCACCAAGAAAGGTAATGGCACCCAGAATGGTCGAGATCGGCAGCAGTAACAGCAGCGGCATGACCATGGGCACCGGATATTTCGACAGCAGGAAATACCAGGCTGAATAGCCGATCGCCGTCATCACCACCCCAAGATAGAGAACTGTAACCCAGGCGAACGGCGGTGCTGCCGCCAGCGCCGGCAACGGATTGCCCTCGATCAGGACCGAGGCCAGCAACATCTGCGGCGCGGCGATCGTGCCGACCCAGGCCGTCATCTGGAACCCGCTCATCACATCGCCCAGACGCCGGACCATTACCTGGCCGAGCGCCCAGCACAGACAGCCCGTCAGGATCAGCACCACACCAGTCATCTGCCCGGTCAGCGACGGCGCGCCGACGATGGTGACAATGCCGACAAGGGCCACGCCGGTGCCGGCAAGCTGCCGCCTTGTCGGAAGTTCCTTCAGCATGATGGCGGCGATGAGGGTGCCAAACACCACTTCGGACTGGACGAGAAGAATGGCCGGTGTCGCGTCGATCATGGCCAACCCGCTAAAGCTGAGCCCGTACTGGAATGTCGCCGAGATCAGCGCGATCAGCGTCAGGCTGCGCCAGTGCCCGCGCGGCAGCGGTACGAACCAGACAAGAACCAGCGCCGCGATGGCGAAGCGCATCCCCATCAGCAGCAGCGGCGGGAAATGCGACAGGCCACCCTTGGCCAGCGCAAACCCGAAACCCCAGGTCACAGGCACGAGCATGGCGATGAGAAGATGGCGCGGGGTCATGCGGCGCGCCCGCTCATCTCGTCGAGAAGCCGTTCGAGAAACTGCAGCCCCTCATCCATCGCCTGCTCGGTGATGAATTCGTCGGGCTGGTGCATCTGCGCCATACCGCCGGGGCCAATGACAATGGTGTCGAGCCCGGCCTTCTGGAAAAAGGCACCGTCCGTTCCAAAGGATACAACTGAAGGCGGCCTGTTGGTCCATAGCCGCGCCACCAGCGCCTCGGCTTTGGAATCCGGCGTTGCAACAAGGGGCGGCGCATCCAGCAGCATCTCGGTCACCACCTCGCAGGCCGGGTTCCGTGCGGTCATGGCGGGAAGCACCTCTTCCTCGACAAAGCGCTGCACCCGCAGGCGCAGGTCATGCGGGTCAGCGCCCGGATGCGCCCTGATTTCCCAGTCAAAACTGCAGCCCTCGGGAATGACGTTGCGCGCCTCACCGCCGCGGATGGTACCGACCGACAAGGTTGTATGCGGCGGGTCGAAGGCCGAGCCCGCAACAGGCGCGCCCGCGCATTCCGCTGCCAGCTTTTCGATAAAGCCGATGATTTTCGAGGCGGCAAAGATCGCATTGACGCCATTATCCGGTTTCGAGGCATGGGACGCGGCGCCGCGCACATGGGTCACGAGCTCCATCCCGCCTTTGTGGGCATTGATCGGCATCATGCCCGTCGGCTCGCCGATGATGGCGATGCGGGGCGTCACACCGGCAGCCTCGAGAAAAGCCGGCATTCGCTCCGCGCCGAAACAGCCAAGCTCCTCGTCAAAGGTGAAAGCGAGATAGAGAGGCTCGCCCAGCTCGCCGGCACGGGCATGAAATTCCGGGGCCATGGCCAGCGCCATGGCAAGAAACCCCTTCATATCGACAGCGCCGCGTCCGTAAAGCCGCCCGTCTGCGCGGCGTAGGCTGAACGGGTCGCTCTGCCAGCCCGCGGCATCGGCAGGCACAACATCAAGATGGCCGGACAGCAGGATGCCGCCTGCTGCCTCCGGCCCGATCCGCGCCAGAAGATTGAACCTCTTGCCGTCCTCATGCGCGTCCCGCTGGCTGGCAATGCCGTGCGCGCCGAGCCACTCTTCGATATAGCCGACGATATCGCCGTTGGGACTTAGACTGACGCTGGGGAAACCGACGAGGCTTGCGAGGAGGTCGATGCCGCGCTCACGAAGCGGGTGCGGACCGGCGCTCATGTCTCGACGACATGAACATGCTGTGGGAAATCACACATCCGCTCACAACCGTCGCCGCGCACATGGATCGTTTCGCTGAGCTCCATGCCCCAGTCATCCATCCACATGCCGAGAATGATGTGAACAACGGCACTGTCCGGAACAAGGGTCGCCTCGCGCGGGCGGAACGACAGCGTGCGCTCGCCCCAGTCGGGGGCATAGCCAACACCGATGGAATAGCCGATGCGGCTTAACTTCTCGAGGCCATAGCGGTCCAGGACACGCTGCCAGGCGGCATGCACATCGCCGGCAACGGCGCCCGGCTTCAGGCTGTCCATCACTGCCGCCATGCCTTCCTCGACGGCGGCCGCCGTGCGGCGCAGCTCGTCGGACGGCGTGCCGAGATGGACGGTGCGCGCCAGCCCCGCATTATAGCGTTTCATACAGCCACCAAGCTCGAAGGCGATGGTCTGGCCATCGGCAAGCGGCGCGTCTGTCCACATCGGGTGCGCCGTTGTCGCCGCCTCGCCAGCAAGGATCAGCGGATGAATGGCAGCCATGTCGCCGCCATGCTGCGGGGTACCCCTGACCTGGGTGGCCACCACCTCCGCCATCAGGTCGCACTGCCGCACGCCGGGGCGCGCTCCGTCAAAGGCGCATTGCATGGTGGCTTCTGCGATACGCGCAGCACCGCGCATCATCTCGATTTCCGCCTCGCTCTTGACCAGCCGCTGCCAGTTCACCAGCAGGTCGGCATCGACAAATTCCGCCCCCGGAAGGCCGGAGCGCAGGCAGTCCAGCGCGCGCGGCGAGAAATAATAGCTGTCGCTCTCATAGCCGATCCGCGCCGAGGCGAACCCATGATCCGCCATCCATCCGGCAAGATGCGACATCGGGTGCGTGTCGGGACGCTGCACCAGTTCTTCGGGATAGGGAACGATCTGCGAGGCTGTCAGATAGGTGGTGAAATTCGCCGCCCCCGCATCCATCAGCCGGCCCATCCAGAAGGGGCCGTCATGAAGGTCCACCAGCATCATCTGCGGGGTGTAGAAGGACCAGGCGTCATAGCCGGTAAGCCAGTTGATATTGTCCGGATCGCCGATCACAAGCGCATCGAGGCCACGCACCGCCATTTCGGTGCGCACCCGTGCCAGCCGGTCGTCATATTCAGATTTCAGGAACGCCGGTGCCATGGCATCACCTCCGCCTTATTTGTCCCGGTATGAGACCCCCGGAAGAACACACAGCATCTCATACAACAGGTTTGCCGCCAGCAGTGCCGTATTGCCCTGCGGATCATAGGGGGGCGAGACCTCGACAAGGTCGGCCCCGACAAGGTTCAGCCCGCGACAGCCGCGGATAATCTCCAGCGCCTGAATCGGCGTCAGCCCGCCAATTTCCGGCGTGCCGGTACCTGGCGCAAAGCCCGGGTCGAGTGAATCGATATCGAAGCTCAGATAGACAGGTCCCTCGCCAAGCGCGGTGCGCGCCTGTTCGATCAGCGGCGCCGCCGAACGGTGCCACAACTCCTCTGCCTGGATCACGGTGAAGCCCCGGTCGCGTGCCCAGTCAAAATCCTCGGCCGTATATCCAGTGCCGCGAAGCCCGATCTGCCAGGTCCGGTGCGGGTCGATCAGCCCCTCTTCGACGGCGCGCCGGAACGGTGTTCCATGAGCGATCTTCTCGCCAAACATATGGTCATTGATATCGGCATGCGCATCGACATGAATCAGCCCGACAGGCCCGTGCTTGGCGGCGATAGCCCGCAGCACGGGAAGTGTCAGCGTATGATCACCGCCAAGGGTCAGCGGCACTACGTCATGCGTGAGCAGGTTATTGTAGAAGGTGGTGATCCGCTCCACTGAATCCTTCAGATCGAAGGTGTTGACCGGCACATCGCCAAGATCACCGACCCGAAGCGAATCAAACGGGGCAGCCCGCGTCCACATATTATAGGGGCGCATCAGCACCGACTCGGCGCGGATCTGCTTTGGCCCAAAGCGGGTTCCCGACCGGTTTGATGTGCCGATATCGAGTGGAATGCCGATAAAGACGACATCCATGCCGGCGGCGCTGTCGACGGCGGGAAGGCGCATCATCGTCCCCGGTCCGGCGAAGCGCGGCATTTCATTGCCGCCGAGCGGCTGCGGGAAATCCGTGGGCTTGTCACTCATTCCCGCATCCTCCTAGTCGCCGCAGAGCCGCGCCGCGTGCCAGCGCATATGGTCATCCATGAAGGTGGAGACAAAGTAATAGGCATGGCCGTATCCGGGCTGCATGCGCAATGTCAGATCGACGGCCCCGCCACCACAGGCATCCTGCAACCGTTGCGGAAGGAGCATATCGAGGAAGCCGTCGGCATCGCCCTGATCCACGAGAATCTCGGAAAATCCGTGACCGTCCTCGATCAGCGCCACCGCGTCATAACCACGCCACGCGGCCTTGTCGTCTCCCAGATAGCGCGAGAAAGCCGTCGCCGGCATCTCGACGGTCGACGGGTTGGTCATCGGGGCAAAGGCCGAGCAGCTGCGGAACCGGTCGGCATGTTTCAGCGCCATGATCAGCGCGCCATGCCCGCCCATCGAATGGCCAAACACACCCTGCCTGTCCATGCGCAGCGGGAAATGCGCGGCGACCAGCGCCGGAAGCTCTTCGCTGACATAGCTGTACATGCGGTAATTGGCATTCCATGGCGCCTCGGTCGCATCGACATAGAAGCCTGCACCACTGCCAAAGGTCCAGTCATCCTCGTCCGGAACAGCCTCGCCGCGCGGGCTGGTGTCGGGACAGATGACCGCGATGCCAAGCTCGGCTGCCATGCGCCGGTATTCACCTTTTTCCATGACATTGGCATGAGTGCAGGTCAGGCCTGACAGGTACCATAGCACCGGAACCGGCCCATCCTCGGCCTGCGGCGGCAGATAGACGGCAAAGGTCATGTCGCATCCGGTGACGTCAGAGGCATGGCGATAGACGCCCTGGACGCCGCCGAAGGACTTTTCGGTGGAAAGCGTTTCCATATCGGCCGGCCTTAATAAACGACTACGGAGCGGATGGATTCACCCTCATGCATCAGGTCGAATCCCTTGTTGATCTCCTCCAGCGAGAGGGTGTGGGTGATCATCGGGTCGATCTCGATCTTGCCGTCCATGTACCAGTCGACAATCTTCGGAACGTCGGTCCGGCCACGGGCGCCGCCAAAGGCGGTGCCGCGCCAGCTGCGTCCGGTGACAAGCTGGAACGGACGGGTGGAGATTTCCTGTCCGGCGCCGGCGACGCCGATGATAATGGATTCGCCCCATCCCTTGTGCGCGCATTCCAGCGCCTGGCGCATCACATTCGTGTTGCCGATGCATTCGAAGGAATAGTCGGCACCGCCGCCTGTCAACTCGACAAGATGGCCGACGAGACCGTCGCCATGATCGGCCGGGTTGACGAAATGGGTCATGCCGAAGCGCTCGCCCCACTCTTTCTTGTCATTGTTCAGGTCGACACCGACGATCATGTTCGCACCGATCATCCGCAGTCCCTGGATCACATTCAGACCGATACCGCCGAGGCCGAAGACCACGGCGTTGCAGCCCGGTTCCGCCTTGGCGGTGTTGATCACCGCGCCGATGCCCGTGGTCACGCCACAGCCGATGTAGCAGATCTTGTCGAACGGCGCGGCCTTGTTGACCTTGGCCAGCGAGATCTCCGGAAGGACGGTGAAATTGGCGAATGTCGAAGTGCCCATATAATGCAGGACCGGCTTGCCGTTCAGCGAGAACCGGCTGGTGCCGTCAGGCATCACGCCCTGGCCCTGCGTGGTGCGGATCGACTGGCACAGGTTGGTCTTCGGATGCAGGCAATATTCACACTCGCGGCATTCCGGCGTGTAGAGCGGAATGACGTGATCGCCCGGCTCGAGGCTGGTCACCCCGGGGCCGACCTCGCGGACGACACCCGCACCTTCATGCCCCAGAATGGCCGGGAACATACCCTCGGGGTCGGCACCCGACAGGGTAAAGGCATCCGTATGGCAGATGCCTGTGGCCATGATTTCGACCAGCACCTCGCCGGCGCGCGGGCCGTCGAGATCGACTTCCATGATTTCAAGGGGCTTGCCGGCTTCCACGGCTACAGCGGCACGGGTCTTCATGTGATTCCTCCCTCCCCGCACCAGGCGGGGCATATTCGATAATTTCCGCGCTCACGATGGCATGGCGACAAGGCGCGCACAAGATGCTTCACCGCTGTTTTGTCTGCCATTCAGAATGAAAAAACGGGGTGTCGTTGGCTCGTGCCAGCGGCGTGCGACCAAGGATGTGATCCGCCGCCTTCTCGCCGGTCATGATCGAGGGCGCGTTCAGATTGCCATTGGTGATGCGCGGGAAGATCGAGGAATCCGCAACCCGCAGCCCGTCTACCCCGATCACGCGGCATTGCGGGTCGACGACAGCCAGCGGGTCATCGGCACGGCCCATGCGCACCGTCCCGCAGGGGTGATAGGCGCTTTCGGCGTGATCGCGGATAAAGGCGTCGATGGCCTCGTCCGAGGTGGCGTCGTCACCAGGCTGAATCTCGGCACCGCGGTACGGGTCCATCGGTGCCTGCGCGATGATCTCGCGGCTCAGCCGTATGCAGCGTCGGAATTCCGCCCAGTCATCCGGATGGCTCATATAATTGAACCGGATCTGCGGTGCCGTCGCCGCCCCGCCGTCGCGAATATGGACATGCCCCCGTGATTTCGAGCGCATCGGCCCGACATGAAGCTGGAAGCCGTGGCCGGCAGCCGGCGCACGCCCGTCATAGCTGATGGCGACGGGCAGGAAATGATACTGGATGTCCGGATAGGAAATGCCTTCAGCCGAGCGGATGAAGCCAAGCGTCTCGAACTGGTTCGACGCGCCCAGCCCGCTCTTGAAGAACAGCCACTCGGCACCGATCCGCGCCTTTGAGAGAAGCCCCAGATGCTTGTAGAGGGTAATCGGCTGCAGGCAGGCGATCTGGAAATAGACCTCGAGATGGTCCTGCAGATTGCCGCCGACACCTTCGCGCGCCGCCAGCGTCTCCACCCCGGCGGATTGCAGCACAGCCCCCGGGCCGATGCCCGAGCGCTGCAGGATCGCCGGCGAATTGATCGCACCTGCCGAAAGCACTATCTCGGCATTGGCGCGTACCTCGTGCCGCTGGCCGCCGCGCAGGAACGACACACCCACCGCGCGCGTTCCCTCGAACAGGATGCGGTCGACCATGGCGCCCGTTACCAGCCGCACATTGCCGCGTTTCATGGCGGGTTTCAGATAGGCGTTCGCAGCCGACCAGCGCCGCCCTTTCCACACTGTCATGTCGGCCGGGCCGAA
This sequence comes from Alphaproteobacteria bacterium, assembly GCA_022425565.1. Classification (GTDB taxonomy): domain Bacteria; phylum Pseudomonadota; class Alphaproteobacteria; order Puniceispirillales; family Puniceispirillaceae; genus UBA8309. The sequence continues at coordinate 965 of JAKMFG010000165.1, read as the reverse complement.
CCCTTCCTGCCGATAGCCGTTATAGTCCGGCGTCGCCGCATAGCCCGCCGCCTCGGCCGAGGCGACAAAAGCGTCATGCAGCGGGTTGTCGCGCGGGCCGCGGGTAACGTGAAGCGGGCCGCCGGTGCCGCGCCATGGTGCTTCGCCGCCATGGGAATGTTCCATCCGCCGGAAATAGGGCAACACGTCGGCATAGCCCCAGCCGGTCGCACCAGAGTCCTCCCAATGCGCATAGTCGCCGGCATGGCCGCGGACATAGATCATGCCGTTGATCGAACTGGACCCGCCGATCACCTTGCCACGCGGACAGACAAGCGAGCGCCCGCCCAGGCCCGGTTCCGGCTCGGCAAGATAGCCCCAGTCATAGCGTTTCATGTTCATCGGATAGGACAGCGCCGCTGGCATCTGGATCAGCGGCCCGGCATCACTGCCACCGAATTCCAGCACCAGAACGCGTGTGGTTCCATTCTCGCCCAGCCGGTAGGCAAGCGCGCTGCCCGCCGAGCCTGATCCGATGATGATATAATCGTAATTCCCGTCCATAGCGCCACTATCGGGAGCGGTGCCGGACCCGTCAAGCACCGCTGTTTCCATACCAGTTCGACCAGCCGGACAGGCAGCCGTCACCCCATATGGTTTTGTGCATGATTTTCCACATGATTTTTTTGGGACCGCGCGCCATAGTCAGGGCATGTCCATGTCGATTTCAAAGATCACCGGCGATCTTGCCGCCGGCAAAACCACCGCCCGCCAGCATCTGGAAACCTGTCTCGAGGCCATCGACAGCGAGGATGGCAGGCGCGCCTTCATCACCGTGAACAGCGACGCCGCCCGCGCCGAGGCTGACCGGGTGGACGCCATGCGCGCCGCCGGGGCCGCGCTGCCGCCCTTTGCCGGGGTGACATTGTCGGTCAAGGACCTGTTCGATATCGCCGGCGAGATCACCCGTGCAGGATCGCGTGTGC
>JAKMFG010000158.1 GCA_022425565.1 Alphaproteobacteria bacterium | reverse complement strand
CTCCTGCACACACCGGGCGCATGCTTCGGTCGAGGCGTTGCCACGTCTGATGGAGGTCGCCACTGCCGGCAGGTCACTTGGTGAGGAATTGACGGCGCTTCATAACGCGCTTGCCGATCCCGCCCGTCCGGTGGCTGCCATCGTCGGTGGTGCCAAGGTGTCGACCAAGCTGCAGGTTCTGGAAAATCTGGTCGCAAGTGTCGATACCCTGATCCTTGGCGGCGGCATGGCGAACACCTTTCTTCTTGCGCGCGGACAGGATGTCGGGGCGTCGCTCGTCGAGGCTGACATGGTGGACACCGCGCTGGCGATCGAGGCCGCCGCCAAGGCGAATGGCTGCCATATCGTGCTTCCCGAAGATTTTCTTGTGGCCAGCGAATTTGCCGCGAATGTTCCGCATCGGGTGGCCGGACCCGGCGATGTTGGTGAGGGCGAGATGATCCTCGATGCCGGGCCGGCTTCTGCCGAGGCCGTGGCGCAAAGCCTCGAAACCTGCCGTACCGTGGTCTGGAACGGTCCCATGGGGGCCTTTGAATTTCCGCCATTTGACAGCGCCACGAACCATGTTGCGCAAGCGGTTGCCGCTTTGACGTCAAATGGCTCGATGATGTCTGTTGCCGGCGGCGGCGACACGCTGGCGGCACTTGCAAATGCCGGGGTTAGTGACCAGTTCACCTATGTATCGACGGCCGGCGGCGCGTTTCTCGAATGGCTTGAGGGGCGTGCCCTGCCGGGGGTCGAGGTCCTCCGCCGCTGAAGGCTGGGAACATTTCAGATCAGGATCCGGATCAAGAGAGACAAATGCTGTTTTCAAACCCGTTCAAATCCCGCATGCCGCTGATGGCCGAAGCACTGCCGGGCCGTGACACGCCAGTTTGGGACGGCGCCCCGCATTGCGTTCTGGGCACAATTACCATGGGTCCTTTTCCTGACCATCTGGAAGAGGTGCATCTGGCCCTTGGTTGTTTCTGGGGCGCGGAACGGCTGTTCTGGCAGATCGAGGGTGTTTACAGCACGGCTGTCGGCTATGCCGGTGGCATCTCGCCGAACCCGACCTATGAGGAGGTCTGCTCTGGCCGCACCGGCCATACCGAGGTCGTGATGGTGGTGTTCGACCCGTCGGTCGTGACGCTGGAAACGATCCTGAAGACATTCTGGGAAGAGCATGACCCGACCCAGGGCTATCGTCAGGGCAATGATATCGGCACCCAATATCGCTCGGCGATCTATTGCACGACCGATGCACAGCTGGAAGCCGCGCGCGGTGTTGCCGAGCGTTATGGCGCAGCCCTGAAGGCGGCTGGAAGAGGTTCCGTTACCACTGAAATTGATCCTGCCGGCCCGTTCTATTACGCAGAGGACTACCACCAGCAATATCTTCACAAGGTGCCGAACGGGTATTGCGGGCTGAAAGGCACGGGCGTTGTCTGTGCAGGATAATCAGCGCTGCTGAACCGAAACTTAACGGCGTCTCGCGAAGCCCCTTATCAACAAACCGATTTTATGTTGGGTCGTCCGCCGGTTTTGAAATATTGGGGACGATTATGATCACAAACCATGCATGGCTGCTTTCCGCCCAGGCGCTGTTTGCGTCAGTCAACGCACATGCGCTGACATTGAAGTCCGGAGAAGTTCTGGGCGGCGATGGGCAGGTCTATGAGGGGGCATCCCCGGAGCAGAAGAAGAATATCGTTGAGGCATCCAAGCGCTCCGGTTTCTTTGGTGATGGCAAGAAGTCCGGCGTCCAGGGAAGCAATCTCTGGCTGGTGGTAGAGGATGACCTGGTCTTTGTTCCGCTTTCGGACCTGCGCGGCAAGAACAAGGACCGGATCAAGGAAGTCGTCAAGGACGCCATCGTTTCACATCTGACGAGCGGCCTGAAAGACTATTACACGCAGGATGGCGAATTCGATCAGGAAGGCTTTAACCGCGATATGGGTGAATTCGCCGCTGCAGGTGACGAGCAAACCCAGATGATCGCCGAGGAAGCCGCGCGCATCGCCGAGTATGACGTTGAGGCCGCCGCTGCATTCGTGGAAGCCAACCTTGATCTTGCTTCGGCGACTGATGCAGCCTCGCGTGAGGCTGCTGAAGCGGCTCTGGAAGCCGCCATTGAGTCGGTCTCTGTTCAGGAGGCGGTGGAAGCCACCATGCAGGATCTGAACATCGCCGAAGATATTGCGCAGGAAATTGTCGAGAATAACGAATACTTCAAGGATGATGACGGCAATTTCATCAGCCGTCAGGAAGCTGTGGATCGCGGGTATATTTCTGAATGATGGTGGTCGGGCGGCATCAGTCGCTTGCCGCCCTGTCCGGTCAATTCGCGATTGACCTCACCGGAGCGGGGTGCTACATCTCCCGCTCAATTTGTAGACCGCAAGGCACCGGAGCCGAACATGAAAGTCGCCAGCTCACTGAAAACCCTCAAGTTGCGTGACCGCAACTGTCAGGTCGTACGTCGCCGTGGGCGGCTCTATGTCATCAACAAGCGCAACCCGCGCATGAAGGCACGTCAGGGCTGATACGCCTGCTGATGACGGAACGCACAACGGTCGGCTTTGCCGGCCGTTTTGTATTGGAGCCTCTTTGGTTGGGCGCCATCTGCGGGTGCGGCGATTAAGCTGCCCCATGGCGCTGACAATCGGCCAAAAGTACACTATGTCTAAGTTAGAGAGCTACCAAGTGCGGATGTGACTGATGCTGATGCCCGAACCCGATCAGGGTGTAATCGATCGCCGAGATGAAATCTGCCGATCGCTTCGCCAGCTTGTGCCGGCGGAATGCGTAATTGATTCCCGTGAAAGCATGCGCGCATACGATGCAGACGGCCTGTCGGCCTACCGCCAGCTGCCGCTTGCCGTCGTGCTGCCGGAGACTGTGGAACAGATTGCCGCTGTCATGAAATGGTGCCACCAGCAGGGTATCAAGATTGTACCGCGCGGCGCCGGCACCTCGCTTTCGGGCGGCGCGCTACCGCTTGCGGATGCCGTTCTTCTCGGCCTTGGCAAATTCAACCGCATTCTTGAGATCGACTATGACAACCGCTGTGTCGTCGCCCAGCCCGGCGTCACAAACCTGGCCATCACTAAGGCCGTGGAGGCTGACGGCTTTTATTACGCGCCCGATCCATCGAGCCAGATTGCCTGTTCGGTCGGCGGCAACGTCGCCGAGAATTCGGGCGGGGTCCACTGCCTGAAATATGGCCTGACGACGAACAATCTTATGGGCATCGAGCTTGTCACCATCGAGGGTGAAATCCTGCGGCTTGGCGGCAAGCATCTGGATGCAGGCGATTATGACCTTATGGGCGTGATGACCGGGTCCGAGGGGCTTCTCGGCGTGGTCAGCGAGGTAACGCTCAGAATCCTGCAAAAGCCGGCGACGGCGCGGGCCCTTCTTGTCGGGTTCGAGGATACTGGCGATGCCGGTACAGCGGTTGGCGATATTATCGCCGCAGGCATTATCCCGGCCGGTATGGAAATGATGGATGGTCTTGCCATTCAGGCGGCGGAGGATTTCGCCAATGCAGGATATCCGCGCGAAGCGGCTGCACTGCTGATCATCGAGCTTGATGGTCCGGAGGTCGAGGTCGATGCTCTGATCGAGCGGGTTGAGGCGATTGTCACCAAGGCTGGCGCAAGTTCGGTGCGGGTCAGCCAGTCGGAAGAAGAGCGCAACCTGTTCTGGGCCGGTCGCAAATCCGCCTTTCCGGCTGTCGGCCGCATTTCGCCGGACTATCTGTGCATGGACGGCACCATCCCGCGCCGCCGTCTTCCCGACATGATGCGGCGGATGGCATCGCTCAGCCAGCAATATGGTCTGCGTGTGGCAAATGTATTCCACGCCGGCGACGGCAATCTGCATCCGTTGATCCTGTTTGATGCGAACCAGCCCGGCGAGCTCGAGCGTGCAGAGGAATTCGGCGCCGACATCCTGCGCAGCTGTGTGGAGATGGGCGGTGTCCTGACCGGCGAGCATGGTGTCGGCGTCGAGAAGCGCGATCTGATGACCATCCAGTTCACCGAGGACGACCTGAAGCAGCAGCAGCGTCTGAAATGTGCCTTCGACCCGGGGCATCTGCTAAACCCGGGCAAGATGTTCCCGCAGTTGCACCGCTGCGCAGAGCTGGGTCGCCTTCATGTCCATAAGGGAAAGCTGCCGCATCCCGACCTTCCGCGGTTCTAGGGCGGCAGTTGTTCGGGCAGACGACATGACAGACTATCAGATCGACAATCTTGGCGAGGCTGCCGAGGCCATCCAGCAGGCGATGGCTGACGGCCAGCGGCTGGAGGTGAGTGGCGCGGGCACCAAACGGCATCTCGGCCGGATCGCAAGCTATGATCATCTTCTCGATGCTGGCGGTATGTCTGGCATCATTGACTATCAGCCCGAAGAGCTGGTGCTGACACTGCGTGCCGGAACTCCGATGAATGTGGTTGAGGAGGCGCTTGCAGGAGCGCGCCAGATGCTGGCATTCGAGCCGCCAAGCATGACCCGAATCCTTGGCGAGGCGCAGGCCGGTGTCAGGGGAACAGTCGGTGGGTTGATCGCGACCAACATTTCCGGCCCGCGTCGCCAGACCGCAGGAGCGGCAAGGGACTATCTTCTCGGGTTCGAGGCTGTGTCCGGTCGCGGTGAGCCTTTCAAGTCCGGCGGCACGGTGATGAAAAA
>JAKMFG010000142.1 GCA_022425565.1 Alphaproteobacteria bacterium | reverse complement strand
ACCTACGGCTGATGGACCCGGCAAGGGCCAGTGCCGCCGGCGGCCACTGGCTGTTCGCCGGCCTCAAAGACCCCGAAGCCCTGCCGGAAGCAATCGCACCCTAGCTGTTCAACTGCCTGACGCCACGCGGATCAATCCAGCCGATGGACCCGTCTTTGCGGCGATGCACGACATTCAGCCCAAGATGCGCCGCATTGCGGAACATCAGCATCGGCGCCTCGCTCAACTCCAACCTCATCACGGCCTGCTCCACCGTCAGCATCTCGATGTCATAGGCAAGCTCTGCGACAACCGGCGGCATGTCGTCGGCCTCGCCATCCATTACAGCAGCCTCGAGCTGTTCTGCGGCGGCATAGACAAGCATCGGCACCGGCAACACATCATCCTCTTCCAGCGGGGTAACGATATTGCGATGGTTCTTCAGCCTGCGCTTGTGGCGGCGCAAACGCTTTTCCGCATGTTCAATGGCAGCATCGAGGGCAGCATGCGCGTTATGCGCATAACCCGTGGCCTCAAGCTCGATTCGTCGCGACAGGGCAACCCTTGTTTTCACACGAAACCCGGCATCAGCTTTCTCAAGGGTGACATGACCGCTTACAGCACGGTCGAAATATTTATTCACAATACCGTTGAGTGCATCCTCTGCATGCGTCTGGAACGCTGCACCAGTATCCATGTTTTTGCCGGAAACGCTGATTTGCATATCTATCTCCCTTGCCTTTCGGTCGACTGCCAGCGCCGGACCTGTATGGAGGAAGATGGCCGACGCGCGCTGTTTAGCGGGCTTCGTTGCCCGCAGAGCGGAACGCGCGGCATTCGCGCCCTTCGCAAAACAAGCATGTGGCCTGGGAGAGGAGCGAACGGGCGCTCCGATACTCAAATGGTGCCAAGGATAACCAATTCTGACAAGAAAAAGCGGTATCTCAGGAGGTGGCAACAGGGGCGCACCGGAACCCCAGCGACAACCGGCCGCCTGTGACCCTGTCGACACCATGCAACGGGCGCGCATCCTCGCCCTCGCGTCCGGCATAGCCTTCAGCCGACAGGATTACGACCCGTCCGGGCCTGTCGTCGATTGTGCGACGACCTTCGCCCTCGCGTGTCGAACATGAGAACAGGCGTGACTGTCCAGCAAGGGTTATGATGAAGACCAGCCCGCGATACCGCTTGCCGTCACGGTGAATGCCGATGCCGGTTGAGCCGGCCGGGTAACGCTGGATGGCGAAATCACCCAATTCGAGCGGAATATCAAGCGGCGAGGGTTTCATTGTGACAGCCGCCGCCGCGACCGTGTTTTCAAGCAATCCCGCCAGACCGTCGAACACGCCCTGCCGCGGCGCTGGAAAACAGACCTCGAAATCCTGACTGACCCGACGGCCTTTATGCTCGATCACCGGTGTTGCGAGACGGTAATGCTGAATACCAGCGAAATCACGAAGGCTGTCAATCTCGGAAGCGGTGAGAAAATCGAGGCTGATGGCCCGGCGGTGCGGTGCGGCAAGGCGGGTCAGCGCACGCTTCATTGCGGTGGTTCGTTGCGGCGCCATAGTGAACAATGCTTCAGGCATCGCCACAATCCGGTGCTCCCCCGGCATCCACGCGACGGAATTCAACTGACGTGCGGCAGCTTGCACAGACAAGCCCGGTCTTGCGTCTGTGGCGCGCCACGGCAAAACACCCGTTCGGACAGACCATCAACCACGGAGCCGTCGCAAAGGTCAGTGTATGGCAGCGCGTTGCCGTGCAGCCGATCTCTCGCGCCTTGCGGCGCCAGACGGCATCATGCCCGTGGCGTGGCCCGACCAGCGCATGCGCGATCTCGTGAAGAATGGTGTCGCGGATGTGGTCAGGCTCGGCATGCCGGACATAGTGGCGCGACAGCGAGATGGTACGATGGGTGTAATCGCATTGCCCGGCGCGGCGGCGGGCATGATCGAATTTCACCGTCCAGTCGTGAAGCCCGTGTGCACGCATCAGCTCCGAGGCTGTTTCCAGCGCGACCTGAAGCGGCCTGTCATTCTGCTTCATGCTGTGCCAGCCATTTGACCACTGAGCTGGCCGCCGGAATCCAGGCCAGCCCCGCGACTGTAAAGAACAGCAGATCAAGAAGGAAATGCACCTCGATGAAAAAGGTCGACAGCCACACCATCACACCGACATAGATCGCCAGTGCCGGCATGATGCCCACCGCAACTGTAAAATGCCGCCATCTCTTCATCTGTCACTTCCCTTGCAAGCTATGCCGGCCGCCACCATCACGCCGCTGCATCATATATGAGCTTGATGCTCATCGCGAACAACACACTGTAGCTGAAAAGATAGAAGATGCGGTCGGACATCATCCTGTTCAACTGCCGCCCGATATAGACACCAAGCGGGATCACAGGCAGGAGAAACGCAGACACCAGCAATGTATCAGCTGTGAAAATGCCAAGGTCGCCATAGAACGGCAGCTTGGCCAGATTGATGGTGAAGAAATAGACCGTCATCGTCCCGACAAAGGCCTGACGCGCCAGGCCGTGCGGCAACAGGAAAATCTGCGCCGGAATGCCGCCAGCCAGTGACACGAAACTGGCAAGACCCGACAGCCCGCACCAGCCAAATGCCCGCTGCCACAGCCGCGCCATCATCCGCCGCGCCACATCCTCGTCCGTGTCACCGCTTGGCCAGATAAGCTGGCGGGCATAATCCAGCGAGATAATCAGGCCGACGATGCCGATCAGCATGGTCAGCATACGGTCATCCAGATAGTCGAACAGCAGCCAGCCAACGAGCTGCCCGGCGATGCCGAAACCGCACATAATCAGGGCAAAGCGCCGGTTCATCCATTTGCGCCAGAGATAAACCACCCAAATGTCGGTGATCAGGAACAGTGGCAGCAGAACACCAAGCGCCAGCTTTGGCGGCAGCACAAATAGCAAGATCGGCGTGCTGAGCGATCCAAGCGCACCACCAAACCCCGATTTCGAGATCGAAACTGCCATAACCGACAAGAAGCAGATCAGCCAGAAATAGACAGGCGTTTCCTGCATTGCCTCAAAACCAATCATCTTTGGCCCTGTCTTTCGTCGTCAGCCTGCGGGTTTTCGGCCATCGCATCGCTCTCCTGCCGACGGCCCTCACGCATCGCGATGTAGCTCACAGCGGACAGGACGACCATCGCACCGACAAGGGTTGATACAGTCGGAATCTCGTCAAACAGCGTAATGCCGAACAGGATAACGAACAGAAGTTGGACGTATTTGCCGGCCTGAGCAGCCCACATAGGCCCGGCAAACGAGCGCATCAACGACATATGGCCAAGCGTCGCCGCCAGCCCGATGACGAACACGCCAAGCCAGTTCAGCAACGAAATCGGCTGCCAGACGGCAATCGCCAATGGCAGGGATACCAGAGCGATCGTGACCGACAGTGCCATAATGATGAGATTGTCATCGTGATGGGCTTTCAGCTGTTTGGCGATCAGATCTGAAAAGGCGAAGAAAGCCGCCGTCACCATCACCGCCCAGGTTCCGGGGACAATGTCGTTAAAGCCCGGCTTGATGATGATCATCGCCCCGGCAAAGGACACAAGGATCGCCATGATTCGCCTGAGCCTCAGTTTCTCTCCGAGAAACAGGGCGGCACCAATGGTCGCCCAGACCGGCCCCAGATTCAGGATGGCATTCACATCCGCCAGTGGGATGACCTTGATCGAATAGAACCAGAAGCTGACGGCAATGGCGTGAAGAATGCCGCGCGCAAGAATCCCCCCGCGCGCCGGCGAACGCCATATCTGCGGAAACCTTCGACCGACAAATGGCATCAGCAGGCCGATCCCCACGACATATCGCAGGAACGCGGTCTGGGTCGGCGGCAGGTCATGAAGCAACATCCGCACGGCCACCATCACGATGGCGAACAGCATGCAGCTGACAATCATCCAGCCAAGCGCATGGCGAATCGCACGCCCGGCATCAGGGGATGAGGAGGCCGCAGGCAGCGCCGATGTCATGCAGAGCCGCTTTCATCCCAGAACAGCGGTCCACCACGGAAGGCCGGGAATCCGATCCCGAAGATACAGGCGGCATCGGCGACATCGGCACTGTCAACCACACCTTCGGCAACAGCGTCCCGGCATTCGGCCACCAGCGGCGCCAGCATGTCGGCAGCGATCGCGTCCAACTCGTGCTGATCATAGCTTCCACGCGGGCGCACCGCCTTCTTGCCATCCCATTCATAAAAGCCTGCGCCGCTCTTCCGCCCGAGATTGCCGGCGTCGATCATCGCGGTGAAACGGGCCGCAACCTGCGCCGACATGCCGGTCACCTTTCCGGCCCCGAGGCACACATCGATGCCCACCTGGTCACAGAGCTCGATTGGCCCCATCGGCATGCCAAACCCGACAAGCGCCTGATCGATCCGGTCCGGATCAGCCCCGTCGAGCATGGCCTCCACAGCCTTGAACATGTAGGGCAGCAGGGCCCGGTTGACGAGGAATCCCGGTGCTGACTTGCACCGCACCGGCAGCTTTTTCAGCGCACCGCATACATACATGGCTCGATCCACAAAGCTGCTGTTGCTGGCATCGGTATAGACCACCTCGACGAGCGGCAGCACCGGCACTGGATTGAAAAAATGCATGCCGATCAGACGCGCCGGATCAGTCAGCGCCGCGCCAATATCCTCAAGCGGGATGGCGGACGTGTTTGTTGCCATGATTGCGCCAGGCTTCATCTTGCCCTCGGCATCGGCAAAAACGGCTTTCTTGATCGCAAGGTCCTCGGCCACCGCCTCGATCAGCAGATCGGCACCTGCCAGCCCCTCGCCTCCCGCATCGGCGCGCAGGCGCGACATGGCAGCCTCGACCTTCTGCGGCGCTTTCAGCCGACGCTCATACAGCGTGCGTGCACGCTCGATGGCACGGTCGATCGCGTCGGCAGAAATATCCTGAAGCGTCACTTCAAAACCGTTCATCGCGGCGACAGCAGCAATATCGCCCCCCATCGTGCCGGCACCGATCACATGGACATGCGAGATTTCATGATCGCCGCGCCCACCTTTCTTTACCGCATCCGTCAGCTGGAAATTACGCCGCATCCCAGCTGAGGCTGGTGTCATCATAAGCTCAGAAAACAGTTTCGTTTCTGCTTTCATCATATTGTTTCTATTGAATTCTGAAACAGAGTAATGATCCAGAATTCCAAATGGTGCCGGCGTGTTGCGCGGACTTGTCCTTGCCATCAGCGCGGCACGCTCATCGGCGATCACTGCGGCCATGTTAGATGATTCAGGTGCCGGGCGACGGCTGATCGTTCCGGCGATGGCGTCACGCGCCGCACCTGCCAGCTCCTCACGACTGCTAACGAGCTTGTCGACGACATTTGCGTCGAACGCCTCACGCACTTTCAGAAAGCGGCCATGCAGAACGAGCTTCATGGCAGCCTCAGCCCCCATGCGTTCCAAGGCGCGGACCGATCCGCCATAACCGGGAAGAAGCCCGAGATTGATCTCGGGGAAGCCGAACTGGCAGGTCGCGTCATCAATGGAAATGATGCGATCAAAAGCCAACGCCAGTTCCAGACCACCACCAACACAGATCCCGTCAATCAAGATCACTGACGGGCAGTCGAGTGACTCAATCGCTGCAAAGCAATGCAGGACCTCGGCGATATGCGCCTCCACGTCTGAAGCCGTCCTGAACAGTTCGAACTCGTTCACATCCGCACCAAAAATGAAGCCGCGTTTTTTTGCTGACGAGAACACAAAGCCGCTCGGCGCGCGGTTACTGACCTCATCGACAACCGCAATCAGTTCGCTCATCACCTCTTGCGCCAACACGTTGACAGACCGTCCGGCAGTATCCATCGACAGCCAGGCGACGCCGGCATCATCAAAGCTCAGGTTGAAATGGGTGTAATTGGACAAGACCGCCTCCCTGGCGTATCGAAAAAACTTCAAATAGGCCCAGACTTCAAATAGGCCCAGACTTCAAAAAGGCCCAGACTTCAAAAAGGCGTCAGGCAGGTCTGCCGGACGCGGCATCGACGGCAAGCCGCAAAGTCGCAGCGACCGCCCCGTCGACCGTATCATGGATATGGTAGTTTTCCGCCCTGTTGTCCCCAC
>JAKMFG010000103.1 GCA_022425565.1 Alphaproteobacteria bacterium | reverse complement strand
TTTCTACTCTATTAGGTTATTCTGTTGGAGCAGCTCGATATATTTGTCCATAGTGACCATGCCGTGTTGTTGTCCGGTTTGCATGACAGTCTGGATTTGCACGATCTTTGCCTCACGAATCAGGTTTGCCACGGATGGAATACAGACCATCACCTCGAATGCACCGACACGCCCGCCACCGCGACGCTTCAGCAGCTGTTGGGTCATCACCAGGCGAAGAGACTGGGACAATTGTGACCTTGCCTGCGCCTGTTCTTCGGCCGGGAACACATCAATGATCCTGTTGATAGTTTCCGGTGCCCCGTTGGTGTGCAGGGTGCCAAATACGAGGTGGCCGGTCTCGGCAGCCGTTAGCGCCATGGATACCGTCTCATAGTCCCGCAACTCTCCCATGAGAATGATATCAGGGTCCTGGCGAAGCGCGCCCTTCAGTGCGCTGGCAAAACTCATGGTGTCTCGGCCAACCTCACGCTGCGTGATGATTGACAACTTGCTTTCGTGAACGAATTCGACCGGATCCTCTACGGTGATAATGTTCTCGTTCCGCTCGCGATTGATTTTGTCGACCATGGCGGCAAGCGACGTGGACTTACCGGAACCGGTCTGTCCAGTGACAAGCACGAGACCTGATTTTTGCGTCAGGATCTGATGCACAGCCGGGGGCAGGCCAAGCACGTCGATATGCGGTACCTCGGTAACAATCACGCGAAGCACCATCGCGTAGCCATGCATCATCTTATAGCCGTTGGCGCGGAAACGCTGACCACGAAACTGGATGGCAAAATCCACATCGCCCGATTTGTCGAATTTCGCAAACTCCTCGTCGCCAAGTTCGCGCCGCAGCAGGTCAGCCAACAGCTCGTTTGTCGCTACGAAGTTCAGCGGAATGATCTCGCCCGACTCCCGAACATGAACAGGACGGTCTGCGTGCATGTGAAAGTCTGACACCTTGCGTGTCTGCAGGGTATCGATCAACAGATCATAGATCGGATTTTCAGCTGTCATATCGCTCCGGCCACCTTCCCGGATTGCCTGGCGGCCATCGCGGGACCACCCATCTGTTGCATAAATTTATTTATCACCATTAGGATGCGCCGTTCCGTCGGTGTTCTATGCGCGACAGGCCGCACAATATCAACGGTAACTAATTTATGCATTAGTTACCTTTTGCGCCCTTCGCCAGTGTCAGCTGACAAATGAATTAGGTGTTGTGATGAAGGTAACAGTCAGCCTCGCGGCCTTAGTCTTTTCTATTGTGATCACCGCAAGCATGGTTGCGCGGGCCGGCATCCTTCCGCCCGACGCGCCGGAAACCGTCCGCCAGACGCTTTATGAAGCGCATGCCGGCAACGTCGACAGCATGCACAAGATCGCCGGCTATCTGGTCGGCAGGTCGGAAACCGACGATGACGAGATGTCTCGTTTTGCATTTGGATGGGCGCTGCTGGCGGCTCGTGAGGGCCATGCACAGTCGGCCGAACTGACAGGCGTGATGTACAGAAACGGCATCGGCGTTCCACAAAATTTTGTGAAGGCCCGCAAATGGCTGGAGCGTGCGCTTGCGCGCGGGTCGAACGAGCCGAATTTTGAACTGGCGATCCTCTATGCCGACGAAGAGAACCCCGGCGTCGACAAAAACAAGGCAGCTAACTTCCTGACGGAAGCCATCAAGACAGCCGAACCACGCGCCTGCCTGATTGCAGCACGAAACAAGATCGCCGAGGGCGTCGAGCTTCGCCGCACTTTGGGAGAGCTGAACTGCGCAGCAGACGGGAACATCCCCGAGGCGATGGAACTGCTTGCCGACTATCATTTGGCAAAGCGCTCGCCCCTGTCCAAGTCACGGGCCCGCGCCTGGCTAGAGCGTGCAATCCGCTCTGGCAGCGACACCGCTGCCCAAAAGCTTGCTGCGCTGGACAACCAGTGACCACGTCCCTTGTCCAGTGGCTGAACCCAAAAGGTATCGGCTTTATCTTCGACCCGGCCATCACATTTCATTTCGGCGCGGCGGGCAGCCCTATGGCGGCCCTCTTCGTGTTCTGCCTCGGTGCCTGCCTAGGCTCATTCGCCAATGCCTGCGCTATGCGGCTCGTTCGTGACGAGGATTTTGTAGCGGCTGCATCGCGATGTCGTGGTTGCGACACACGCCTCGCATGGCATGAAAACCTGCCGATCATCGGATATCTGAAGCAGCGTGGCCGGTGCCGACACTGCGGCATGAAGCTCTCGCCCCGCTACATTGCAGTCGAAGTTCTTGGTGGTCTGCTCCTGCTCTCTTATGCGGTGTCGCTGCCTCTGGGCATCGCAGCCGGTTTCGGGGTGGCGCTTGTCTTCACCGGCATCGCCTGCCTGACAGATCTTGAATCACTGACACTTCACCCTGCCCTTCTGAGTGCGCTGGGCGTAATCGGCATATGCCTGTCCGTCGCAGGAGACGCCGGGCTTCTCACCTGGCATCTGACTAGCGCACAAACACTCGCCGGCGTTCTTGTTTCGGCATTGGTGCCAATCGCGATCAACACGTCCTACCGGCTGATCAGGGGGCGCAACGGCTTTGGCGAGGGAGACTTCTGGCTTCTCGCCGCCTTCGGCGCATGGCTTGGTCCGATCATGGGCCCCGCGCTTTTTATTGCCGCCAGCTGGCTTGGCGCGATGGTCGGTATAGGCATGATGCTGGCTGGTCGTGCGTCGACAATGACCAAGTTGCCATTCGGCCTATTTGCAGGAAGTGCTTTTATTCTTTGGCCGAATTTATTTACGCGGGTATTTTAGCGACCGCGAGTAATAAGTCTGGTTCTGTTACGAGGGCTGAAATGACCTGTACAACTGTATTTACGCCGCGCCTGACGAACAGAGTGGCGGCCGTTGTGGCTCTTGCCGCCCTGCTCCACGGGTGCGGATCACCTGAACGGCTGCCATCCGATCTGTCGATCGAGACCAGCAAAGAGGTGCTGAAAGAGCGCGTGATCGCGCCAATCAAAGCGCTGGATGACGAAGAAGTTGTAGATACCTTTGAGCCACTGCCGCGACGTAAGCTCATTCAGGTCAGGCATTCTCCTGAAAGCCTGAAAGACCAGTATTTTGTGTCGACGCTGACAAAACTCCTCACCTTTGACCCAGTGGAGGAAGGCGAGCAAGTTTCAACCATCACCGATGTGAAGGACCTCTCGGAAATTGAAAAGCAGTCGATCATCAATGCGCGGGCGCTTGAGCGCACTCAGATCCTTGTAGCCAAGGGCCTTGAGTTTGAGGAACTCATCCTCATCACCCTACGCGATATTGATACCAAAATCGAGGATGGTCTTGGCAAGACAGTCAGCGGCCTCGGCCAAGCCGTGCTTCCGATCTTCGGACGCAACCTAACCGGTAGCGGCGACAGCTATCTCGAACTTCCCAACGATCTGATTTTCGTCGGTGGCGAAAATGGCATGATCAGTTCAAAAACAGCGCTGTTGAAGCAGATGCTGGACAATCCAGAGATTGCCTTCGCCGTTCGCGAAATGCCGATGTCCGAAGCATTGTCGTTCCTTTTCGGATCCGTCGGTCTTCAGGCGACCATGTCGGAAGATGTGCTGGAACTCGAAACAACGGTCTCGATGTCCGTTCAAGCCAGTGCCATTGCCATTATTGACTCGCTGCTAGAGCAGCAGGAACTGGCGATTGTATATGACCCCTCTATCGAGGTCGCACAGGTCTATACCCAATCCGAATTCGACAACCGCCTCACCGATATCAAGGGCTCGATCGA
>JAKMFG010000190.1 GCA_022425565.1 Alphaproteobacteria bacterium | reverse complement strand
AAAGCAGATGCCGAAGGCACCAGCCGAGATCCGGGACCGAGTTTTATGACCGAGTTTTATGACCGGGATCCGGGACCAGGATCATTGACCGAGATCGGGCGCCCGGATCGGCAGCTCGGATCGGGGGCCGGAAATGACGACGGCCCGGTAGCTCTCGCCACCAGGCCGTTCGTATATTCGAAAATCGCTGACAGGCAGCGCCGGTTTAGCGGCGCAGTCCCAGACGGGCGATCAGATCCTTGTAGGCCTGCTCGTCACCGGACTTGATGTAGTCCAGAAGATTGCGGCGCTGGCCAACCATCGAAAGCAGGCCCCGGCGCGAACCGAAATCCTTCTTGTGTGTCTTCAGATGTTCGGTCAGGTTCACAATCCGCTCGGTCAGGATGGCCACCTGAACGGTGGCGGAACCGGAATCACTGTCCGACTTGCCAAATTCCTTGATCAGCTCGGCAGTACGTTCGCTTGTAATCGACATCGAAACCTCCTTCGGTCTCTCCACCAGGGCAGGCCCGGATGGATCAAAGATTAAAAACACGCAGCGGGTGCAGCTGTCCGGTCTTTACAGAGACCAGCGCCACGGGAATGCTGCCGGCGATCGCCACTCCGGTTCCTGCCGCGACGACTTCCGCAAAACGCGCCTCTGCCGCAGGGCTGAGCGCAGGAAGGGTCTGGCCATGACGGAGTTTTGCCGCCTCACCCGTTGAAACAGGTAACGCCGGGATGTCGTCCAGCGCACTTGTCACGGGCTTCAGATGCTCGAAAGCGGCGGCACTATGCTCTAGCTTTTCCAGAAAATCCAGTGAAATCGCGTTGCTTTCGTCAAACGGGCCGACCGACAGGCGCCGCAGGCGGCTGACATGACCTACCGTCCCCAGCGCGACGGCAAGATCGCGCGCCAGCGACCGGATATAGGTGCCCTTGCCGCAGGCTACGAAAAAGGTGGCACTGCCCGCATCAGCGTCGCGCAGCTCCAGCCTGTCGATAACCACCGGCCGTGATTCCAGTTCGGGAAGGCTGTCCAGGCCGTCGGCTACCGCCTTGCGTGCAATGTCATAGGCACGCCGGCCATCCACCTTGATGGCAGAAAAAATAGGTGGGCGCTGATTGATCTCGCCGGTAAAGCCGGCCAATGCGGCCTCGATCGCGGCTGTCTGCGGACGATTATCGGAGGTGGCGATCACCTCGCCTTCCCGGTCGTCAGTGCTTGTCTGGCTGCCAAACTGCAGGGTGAATTCGTATGATTTCGCACCATGCATGGCGAAGGAGACCGTTTTCGTGGCCTCGCCAAGCGCAATGGGAAGGATGCCCGTTGCCAGCGGGTCGAGTGTGCCACCATGACCCGCTTTGGCAGCGTTGAAAACGCGGCGCACGATGCCAACGGCACGCGACGAGCTCAGCCCCTCGGGCTTGTCGAGGATGACCCAGCCATGCACGGGGTTGCCCTTGCGCGATGCCATGCCCGATGATCAGTCTTCAGTGCGGATATTGTTGAACACGACGTTCAACCGTGCCGCGGTTTCGAAGGTCTCGTCGAGGATGAATTTCAACCGTGGCACGCGGCGCAGATGTACCCGTCCCGCTACCTCGCGCTGCAGAACAGGTGCCAGCCTGTTAAGCGCCGGGAGCACATTCTCGCTGTTCTGCCCACCAAGCGGCATGGTGTAGACACGCGCGTTGGAAAGGTCTGGGCTCACCGAAATCTCGGAGACGGTTACCGACACACCCTCGAGGTCGGGATCGAAGAAACTGTCCCGGCTGAGAATTTCAGACAACGCATGGCGGATGGTCTCACCAACACGCAACTGTCGCTGCGTTGGTGGTTTCGCCGCAAATCGCTTGGTTTTTCCAGCCATGGCGTCCTCATGCCCGCAAAAGAGGTGTGACAGGTCGCTGTTCGAAATTGGCCGAGGGCCCGGATCAATCGAGGGTCCGGGCAACCTCGCGAATCTCGAAACATTCGATCATGTCGCCTTCCTGGATGTCCGAGTAATTCTCGAAACCCATGCCGCACTCGAAGCCCTCGCGAACTTCCTTCACCTCGTCCTTGAAACGACGCAGTGTCTTCAGCGAGCCCTGGTGGATCACCACATTGTCGCGAAGCAGACGAACGCTGCAGCCACGCTTGATGATGCCCTCGGTGACCATGCAACCGGCAACCTTGCCGATTTTGGACACGCCAAACACCTGGCGGATTTCGGCGTAACCAATGAACGCCTCCTGCGTGTCCGGGCTGAGCAGGCCGCCCATCGCGGATTTCACCTCGTCGATCAGCTCATAGATGATCGAGTGGTAGCGGATCTCCATGCCGTCGCGCTTGGCAAGGTCGCGCGCCTGCGGAATGGCACGAACATTGAAGCCGACCACAAGCGCGTTCGACGCGGTGGCCAGCGAGATGTCCGATTCGCTGATCGCACCAACGCCAGCGGACAGGATGCGTACCTTCACCTGATCGGTGCCGAGCTTCTCCAACGCCACGCGGATGGCCTCGAGCGAGCCGTGAACATCCGTCTTGATAACCATCGGAAGCTCTTCGGCCTCGCCGGCGGCGATTGCCGACAGCATCTGCTCGACCGAGCCGCGGGCGCCGCGGGCGGCCTCGCGATCCTTGATCTGGCGCGTCCTGTATTCCGCAATCTCGCGGGCCCGGGCCTCGGATTCGACGACGACGCAGTTGTCGCCCGCCATCGGGGTACCGTTGAGGCCAAGAATCTCGACCGGCCTGCCGGGGCCTGCCTCGGCCAGCTTCTGGCCACGATCGTCAAGAAGCGCGCGCACACGGCCGCTCTCGGCGCCAACAACCAGAATATCGCCCTGCTTCAGGGTGCCGCGCTGGACAAGAACTGTTGCCACGGAACCACGCCCACGCTCGACCTTGGCCTCGACAACGACACCGTCGGCGGCGCGGTGCGGGTTGGCCTTGAGCTCGAGAAGCTCGGACTGAAGCATGATGGCTTCTTCAAGCCTGTCGAGACCCTGTCCCGTCAGTGCGGATACATCGACGCACAGAACGTCGCCACCAAAATCTTCGGTGATGATCTCCTGCTGCAGCAGGTCGTTGCGGACACGCTGCGGATCGGCACCCGGCTTGTCGCATTTGTTGACGGCGACAATCACCGGACAACCCGCGGCCTTGGCATGGTTGATCGCCTCGACCGTCTGCGCCATGACCGAGTCATCGGCGGCGACAACGAGAATGACGATGTCGGTGATGTCGGCACCGCGCGAACGCATCTCGGTGAAGGCCTCGTGGCCGGGCGTATCGATAAAGGTGATGGTGTTGCCGGCCGGCGTACTGATCTGGTACGCGCCGATATGCTGTGTAATGCCGCCAGATTCGCCGGCAGCCACATCGGTACGGCGGATCGCATCGAGAAGACTTGTCTTGCCGTGGTCGACATGGCCCATGACGGTGACGACAGGGGGCCGGGACATCATGCTGGCTGCATCGTCCTCGGCGCCCTCGAGACCGATCTCCACATCCGAATCAGACACACGCTGCGCACGGTGGCCAAACTCCTGCACGATCAGCTCGGCAGTCTCGCCGTCAATGGTCTGAGTGGCTGTCGCCATGACCCCGAGCTTCATCAGCGCCTTGACCACATCGGCAGTACGTTCCGCCATCCGGTTGGCCATCTCGCCAACGGTCAGCGTGTCGGGAACAATCACGTCGCGGACCTGCTTGACCTGTGGCTGCTGGTCCTCGCGCATGCGGGCCTTTTCCCGCTGACGGCGAACCGATGCCAGTGAACGCTGGCGGCGCTGGTCGTCGCCGGACAACGCCTGCGTGATGGTCATCTTGCCGGACTGGCGACGGCCGGGGCCGTCGCGGCGTGCAGGCGCCGGGCGGCGTGCCGGGGTATCGTCGGCCTGACGGCGGCGGCGTGTATGAATCTCCGTACTGTCATTTGACGGGGCCGGCGCTGATGGAACCGCCTGGCGTGTCTCAGCGGCACGGCGTGCATTGGCTTCGGAATGCTTGCGCGCCTCTTCGTCGCGGCGGCGCCCTTCCTCGGCCTCGATTTCCTTCAGCTCGGCAAGCTCGGCGGCGCGGCGCGCCTCGGCCGGGCTGAGCGGCTCCGCCGGGACCTCGACAGCATCTGCAGCTGGGTCTTGTGCAACAGCATCGACCGGCGCCTCGGTGGCGTCATCAGCTGGTGCATCGGACTCGGGTTTCTTCATGCCTTCCTGAAGAGCACGGACACGCGCAGCGCGCTCCTGCGCGGTAAGCCGGTCTTCGGCGCCTGCTTCGGGGGCCGGGGCAGGGGCCGCCTCGGGCGCTGCCTGCGGCGGCGCTGCAACAGGTTCGGCCTGCTGGTTCGCGGCACGATGCGGCGCAGTAGGTGCGCGCTTGCGGCGCACCTCGACCTGCACGGTACGTCTGCCGCCGCCGCCGGGTGTTGCCCGCAGCTGGCTGGCCTCGAGACCGCCGAGTGTCAGCCTGCTGCCAGACAGGCTGAGCTTCTTGGATTTGCCACTATCGTCGCTCATCATGAACCCTTTCCAGACAACAGGCGCAAACCGCTCCCATTGCCAATGTGCAGGTGATACACCGGTATCACCCAGCCTGACAAGACGAAGACCGCGAAAAGGCCTCCAGTCTCAGCAGTTCCCGGCGCAGATTTTCCGCCGTTTTCGCAACCCCACCCCGCCGAACCGCGGCAAAGGCCAGACTTTCACGTCCAAACACCCGGCCAAGTTCGGTCGCATCCAGCTCCCGACTTGTCCAGTCAACATCGAGACGGCCAGCCAGCCGCCGCATTTCGCGATCCGATGCGTCGGGCGCTGCCAGCAGCCCGGCAAAACTCTCGCCTTCGGCCGCCAGCTTGCCAGACCCACCGACAAGATCACCTGCACGCCGGGCCAGCCCGGCTGTCGCCAATGCGCGCTGCCGAAGCATCTGCGCGATCTGCAGAATATCCTGCTCGACCTCGCGGAAGCCGGCGCCGATGCGCCGCGTCAGGAGGTTCCTTGAAGCGACGCGACGAAGGCTTTCGGCATTATTCTCGATCCAGACC
>JAKMFG010000067.1 GCA_022425565.1 Alphaproteobacteria bacterium | reverse complement strand
TCCGCACCGAGCTGAAGCAGCGGCTGGCGGAATTTACCGAACAGGGCAAGCTGCTGGAGGCGCAGCGCATCGAGCAGCGCACGCAGTTCGATATCGAGATGATCGAGGCCACCGGGTCCTGCGCCGGCATCGAGAATTACTCGCGCTACCTGTCGGGGCGCGGGCCGGGCGAGCCGCCGCCGACCCTGTTCGAATATCTGCCCGAAAACGCGCTGCTGATCATCGATGAAAGCCACGTCACCGTGCCGCAGATCGGGGCCATGTTCAAAGGCGACTTCGCACGCAAGAGCACACTGTCTGAATATGGCTTCCGGCTGCCAAGCTGCATGGATAACAGGCCGCTGAAATTCGAGGAGTGGGAAGGCTTTCGCCCACAGACCATCTTTGTTTCGGCCACCCCCGGCACCTGGGAGATCGAGCGCACCGGCGGTGTCTTTTCCGAACAGGTGGTGCGCCCCACCGGCCTGACCGACCCGGACTGCATCGTGCGGCCGACCGCCACCCAGGTCGACGACATCATCGCCGAATGCCGCGAATCGGCGGCCAAGGGCCAGCGGGTGCTGATCACCACCCTGACCAAGAAGATGGCCGAGGCGCTGTCGGAATATATGTTTGAGGCCGGCATCCGCGTGCGCTATCTGCATTCGGACATCGACACGCTGGAGCGGATCGAGATCATGCGCGACCTGCGGCTTGGCGTGTTCGACGTGCTGATCGGCATCAACCTGCTTCGCGAGGGCCTTGATATCCCCGAATGCGCGCTTGTCGGCATCCTCGATGCCGACAAGGAGGGCTATCTTCGTTCCAAGACATCACTGATCCAGACCATCGGCCGAGCGGCGCGAAATGTCGACGGGCGGGTCATCCTCTATGCCGATAAAGTTACAGATTCCATGCAGTATGCGCTGGACGAGACGAACCGCCGCCGCGCCAAGCAGGAAGCCTGGAACGAGGCGCATGGCATCACGCCGGAATCGATCCGCAAAGACATCAACGATGTTCTGGATTCGGTCTATGAGCGGGCCGATCATGTCACCCCGCAGGCCGGCGCCAAGGAGGGCGACCTTGTCGGCCACAACTATGCCGCGGTGATTGCCGATCTGGAAAAATCGATGCAGGACGCCGCCGCCAATCTGGAATTCGAGGAAGCCGCCCGGCTGCGCGACGAGATCCGCCGGATGGAGGCGGCCGAACTGGGGCTGAACGCGCCGGGCGTGCCGCAGGCCATCGCCGACAGGTTCAAAGCCGGAAATGGTGGCGGGTCTGGTGGCGGCAAGAAAGGCGGGTCTTCAGAGGCGCGCTTCCCGGCCGGCACCCCCGGCAGCAGCCCGCGCAAACGCCCCCGCCGGCGATAGGCAGGGCACCCTTACTGATGCTTTTGCCCGGCTGGCCACTGAATTCATTCGATTCTTTCGGGCCTGTCATTTCTGCACAACAAAAGGTGAAAAAATACATGCCAGCCCGGGTTGACAGTTTCGGACCGGGACAGCCGAATCGGTAGCTGTTGTGCACAGCGAAACAACCGCACCATATTTCCCAAAACTGGCTGAATTTTTCATAGTCAAATCAGTGCACTAGTTTTTTTGCTTTTATTTAATATATTGATATCATTAAATTTTTTAATCCCCCCTTCCAGTGTCATCAAATTGTGAAATTTTGCATGGAATCAGCATACAAATCGCAGGCAGTCGAGTTCATCCACATAGTTATCCACAGGGCACGCGAGACAGGTTTTCCCGGACTTTCAGATAGATGCGCCGCTAACATCACACCCCCTACCAACCCTGCGCCCGGCAGGCTAGATTGCACGAGATGACCGACACCACCATCCATGACGAGACCGCCGGGACCGCCAGCCCGGTCAACCTGCCGCCGGACCTCGGCCGCGGTCTTGCCTATCTGAAATCGGAAGTGAAGAAACTGACCGGCGACCCGGGCGTCTACCGCATGTTGAACGGCGCAGGCGAGGCGCTGTATGTCGGCAAGGCGCGCAACCTGGCGCGGCGCGTTACCAGCTACACCCAGCCGAACAGGTTGTCGAACAGGCTGATGCGGATGGTTAGCGAGACCGAGACGCTGGAGGTGATCGTCACCCGCTCGGAGATCGAGGCGCTGCTTCTGGAATCGAATCTGATCAAGAAGCTGAAGCCACGCTACAATATCCTGCTTCGCGACGATAAGAGCCTGCCGCAGATCCTGCTCACCGGCGACCACCCGTTCGGCCAGCTGAAGAAGCATCGTGGCCGCAAGACCCGCAAGGGTGACTATTTCGGCCCTTTCGCCTCAGCCGGCGCGGTGAACCGGACTGTGGCCGACCTGGCGCGCGCCTTCATGCTGCGCACCTGTTCGGATTCGGTGTTCAGCGCCCGCACCCGCCCCTGCCTCCAATATCAGATCAAGCGCTGCAGCGGACCTTGTGTCGATCTTGTCAGCCGCGAGGATTATGCCGGGCAGCTGGACCAGGCACGCCGCTTCCTGTCAGGTGAATCAGCTGCCATCCAGCGCGACTATGCCGAGCGCATGCACACCGCCGCCGACAAGCTGGAATTCGAGACCGCCGCCATCTGGCGCAATCGGATACGCGCGCTGAGCGGCATTCAGGCCAGCCAGGACATCAACGTACAGAATCTGAAAGATGCCGATATCATTGCCATCGCCCAGAGCGGCGAGCGGTCCTGCATCCAGACCTTCTTCATCCGCGGCGGGTCGAACTATGGGAACCGGTCCTATTTCCTCAGCCACAATGCCGAAAGCAGTGCCGCCGACGTACTGACGGCGTTCCTCGGACAGTTCTATGACGACAAGGACCCGCCTTCGGAAATCCTGCTATCGGACGAGCCTGGCGACAAGGCGCTCATTGCCGAGGCGCTGTCAGCACGGGCCGGGCGCAACGTCAAGCTGACCCGCCCGCAGCGCGGTGACCGGACCAAACTGACCGCCATGGCCCACCACAATGCCGAGGAAGCGCTCGCCCGCCATCTTGCCGATACCGGATCACAACGCCGTCTTCTTGGCGAGCTCGCCGACCTGTTCGGGCTGGACGCCCCACCGGACCGTGTCGAGGTCTATGACAACTCGCATATTCAGGGGCGCCACGCCGTTGGCGGCATGATCGTCGCCGGACCGGAAGGGTTCAACAAGGCTGCCTATCGCAAGTTCAACATCCGTAACGAGGGCGCCTATGCCGTCATCGAGGGGGATGATTTCGGAATGATGCGCCAGGTCATCAACCGCCGGTTCGAGCGGGCGCTGAAAGAGGATCCGGACCGCACCGGCGGCAGCTGGCCGGACCTGCTGCTGATTGATGGCGGCAAGGGCCAGCTCAGTGCCGTCACCGAGGTGATGGAGGATCTGGGGGTCGCCGATATTGCCGTGGTCGCCATTTCCAAGGGGCCGGACCGCAATGCTGGTCGCGAGCAGTTTCATATGCGCGGCCGTGAAACCTTCACGCTGTCGCCGCAGGCATCGGCCATGCATTTCCTGCAGCGGCTTCGCGACGAGGCGCACCGCTATGCCATCGGTACACACCGCGCCCGCCGCCAGAAGGCGGAACTGACAAGCCCGCTGGACGGGGTTCCCGGGATCGGCCCAAAACGCAAGAAAGCACTGCTGGCGCATTTCGGCTCGGCCCGCGCAGTCGCAGCAGCAGGCCTTGACGATCTGGAGGCCGTGGACGGCATTTCCGGAGCCGTGGCAAAACAGCTCTATGACTGGTTTTATAGTGGGCATTCCTGATTGCTTGCGTCATTATCCAGAGCTGAAGAAAATGCGGCGGTCCCGGGAGGGCCTGAATGTCGGCGAACATCATGCTGAAATCCGTGCCAAACACGATGACGGTGCTGCGCCTCGCAGCGGCTCCGCTTGTGGCGGCGCTGGTCTGGGCAGATGATCCGGAGGTTGGCTACCCAGTCGCGCTGATCCTTTTCATTCTTGCCAGCGTATCGGACTTTTTCGATGGCTGGATGGCGCGCCGCCTGCAGATCGTCTCCAAATTTGGAACCATGCTCGACCCGATCGCCGACAAGGTGCTGATTGGTGTCTGCCTTCTGGCGCTCGCCAAGGTAACATCCGACGGCTGGCTGTTCTTTGTTCCGGCATTGGTCATCATGTTCCGCGAGTTCTTCGTCTCCGGCCTTCGTGAATTCATGGCAGGACGGAGCGTCTCCATTCCCGTCTCGCAGCTGGCAAAATGGAAAACGACGCTGCAGTTGGTCGCCATCGGGGTGCTGATCGCGGCGCCCGTGTTCCCCGAGCTGGATTTCATCAACACAGCCGGGCTTGTCGTACTGTGGGTATCGGCGCTGATCACCGCTCAAACCGGCATTGCCTATTTTCGCGGCACCCTCGATCATGTCTGATCAAGGCGGCAACCCGGCCCTCGACGCCGCAAAGTCCCGCCATGGCTATGTCATGGGGCTTGCCGGTTGGTCGGGAAGCGGCAAGACCACACTGGCTGAAAAGCTGATCGCTGCGCTGACAGCGCGCGGGCTTGACGTCGCCACCATCAAACATGCCCATCATGCCTTCGACGCCGACGTCCCGGGAAAGGACAGCTACCGTCATCGGGCGGCAGGCGCACGTCAGGTCATCGTGTCCTCGCAGGCAAGGTCTGTGGTCTTTACCGAGAACAGGGACCGTGAGGAGGCCCCCATCGAGGCACTGCTTGCAACGCTGGTGCCAGCCGACATCGTCATCGTCGAGGGTTACAAGCGCGAGCCCATCCCGAAGCTGGAGATTTTCCGCACCGCGACTGGCAAGCCGCCGCTATTCCCGAACGACCCGCTGATTTTTGCCGTGGCCACCGACGATGCCTCGGCGCTTCCGGCGTCATCCCCGCAGATACTGGACCTGAACGACATCGAGGCCATTACGGCCCATATCTGCGCCCTCGCCGGCCGCGGTGATGTCGCAGCAGCGTCATGAACGACAGCGCGAGGCTGTATGGCGGCAGCCTGTCACCTGACGAGGCTGTGTCCAAGCTCGGTGCGCTCGTCACGCAGATTGGCGAAATTGAAACTGTGACGCTGGCGAATGCCGCTGGACGCGTTCTTGCAGCAGATCTTCTGGCAACACATGACCTTCCGGCAACCAACAATGCCGCCGTTGATGGTTATGGTGTTGATGCCGGCTTTCTTGCAGCGAACCCGTCTCACGCCTTTCCGGTAAGCGGGCGGGCCGCGGCCGGACATCCACTCAGTCATCCAGTTCCTGTTGGTGAGGCCGTGCGTATCTTCACCGGCGCGGTGATGCCGGACGGGGTCGATGCCGTCGCCATGCATGAGTTCTGCGAATTTGACGAGACCGGCAACACCGTGTGTATCGGATCGGCATTGAAGCCGGGAAGCAACAACCGGCCGGCGGGTGAAAATCTGCGTGCCGGTGAAATGATCGTGGCGGCGGGCACCCGCCTTGCCGCCGCAGATATCGGCATAGCTGCCGCCGCAGGCCATGGCGCACTGCAGGTCAGGCGCCGCCTTCGCGTCGGGCTTCTCTCGATGGGGGATGAGGTCGTGGCAGCAGGAGCGCCGACAGGACGTGGCCAAATTCACGATTCCAACCGGCCAATGCTTGCCACCATGCTGGCGGATGATGGCTTCGAGGTGGTCGATCTGGGCATTGTGCCGGATGATGAAGACGCACTGACCGGGTGCTTTGCCGACGCGCTCGAGAGCTGTGATGCGGTGCTGTCATCCGGCGGCGCCTCGGACGGTGACGAAGATCATACGCAAGCCGCGATGCGAAACAATGATGTCGAACCCGTCTTCTGGCGGCTGTCAATCAAACCGGGGCGGCCGATGGCCGGCGGCATCCGAACTGGCAAGCCGGTGATGTGCGTGCCGGGCAATCCGGTGGCAGCCTTTGTCTGCTACCGGCTGGCGGCGGCGCCGGTGCTTAACCAGATGGCAGGTGGCATCGCACGGCCGCTTTTGCGCCCCCGTGTCAAATGCGGGTTCGATCACAAGAAATCGGCTGGGCGTGCTGAATATCTGCGGGTGAAAATGAACGCCAATGCCGCCGGCGAGCCGGAAATGCATCTTCATGGCCGCAAGGGGGCAGGCGTCCTGTCATCCCTTACCGGCGCCGACGGTCTGGTCGAAATTCCGGTTGAAAACACCGGCGTGGCTGTCGGAGACTATCTGCCCTTCATTCCCTTCAGGGAGTCCGGACTGTGACGCTGACGATACGATATTTTGCATGGATGCGTGAACATACGGGAACCGATCTCGAGACGGTCCCTCTTCCCGAGAATGTGTCATCTGTGGGCGATCTGGTCCCGCATCTGGCAGCCATGTCTGACGGGCATGCGCAAGCGCTGAAGAACATGCGCGCCGTTCGTGTCGCGGTAAACCGCACCTATGGCGATCTCGACACCCCGGTTGCGGCAGGTGACGAGGTGGCCTTCTTCCCGCCCGTCACGGGAGGCTGATCAATGGCGGTACGGGTGCAGACAGAGGATTTCGACGTCGGCGCGGAAAGCCGTGCCTTACAGGCGGAAACGGTAGGTGGCATCGCGCTGTTTATCGGCACCGTCCGCGGTCTGAGCAGCGATGACGGCGTGACAGCGATGACACTGGAGCATTTCCCCGGCATGACCGAAAACGAACTTGAACGGATCGAGGCCGAGGCGCGGGCTCGCTGGCCGCTTGAGGATGTGACCATCATTCACCGCGTCGGCAGGCTGCTTCCGGGCGAACAGATTGTCATGGTTGGCACCGCATCAGCGCATCGGAAGGCAGCGTTCGAGTCTGCCGAATTCATTATGGACTTCCTGAAAACCGACGCGCCCTTCTGGAAAGCTGAAGAGCGCGGCGGTGAAAAGACCTGGGTCGAGGCGCGTGACAGTGATGACACCGCGCGCGACCGCTGGTCAGACTGAAATTCGGCCGCGGACCAGATCTTCGTAACCATCGACAAGCTGGCGGCTTGCGTCACCGGGTGTGAAGGTCATATCACCGATCTTTGAGACAGGTGTCACCTCGGCAGCGGTTCCGGTCAGGAAGCATTCCTTCATATCCGCCACATCCTCAAGCGTCAGATGCCGCTGGACCACCTTCATCTGCAGGGATTCGGCAAGCTGGATCACCGTGCGCCGGGTGATGCCGTCGAGGAAACAGTCGGCAATCGGTGTGTGGATTGTGCCCTCACCATCGACAAAGAAGATGTTCGCACCGGTCGCCTCGGCGATATACCCGCGATAATCAAGCATCAGCGCGTCGGTGAAGCCCTTCTTCTCGGCCGCATGTTTGGACAGCGTGCAGATCATATAGAGGCCGGCCGCCTTGGCATGGACGGGCGCAGACTCGGGAGACGGGCGCTTCCAGTCAGCAATGTCGAGCGTGATTCCCTGCATTTTGGTCTCGGGATCGAAATAGCTCGGCCATTCCCAGGCGGCGATGGCGACATGCGTCTTCGTGTTCTGTGCCGATACAGCCATCATTTCCGAACCACGCCAGCAAAAGGCGCGCACATAGCCATCGGTGATGCCGTTGGCTTCGACAACCGCCATCTTTGCTGCATCGACCTCATCGTCGGTCATCGGAATGTCGAAATCCATGATCATGCAGGAATTGCGCAGGCGTTCAGTATGCTCGCGTCCCTTGAAGATGGTGCCGGAATACACACGCTCACCCTCGAAGACGAGGCTGGCATAGTGCAGACCATGGCTGAGCGTATGGGTTTTCGCGTCGCGCCAGGGCAGCATCTCGCCATTCAGCCAGATCGTACCGTCGCGATCGTCAAACGGGATCAGTGCCATTGTCTATTCCTCCTGCGGTGCCAGCGTCAGACCGCATCATTTTTGCCTTGAATTTAGTTCCAAATCGGACGTAATTTCCGTAAAGTAAACAACGCTAAACCGTAAATGAATTAAGGTCAACATGGCTGACATAAAACCGATTGGCAAGGCGCTGTTCCTTCGTGAAGAAGAGTTGCGGCGCGGCATTGAATTGATGTTTTTTGCCTATCGGGACTTTACCGGTGAGGCCGATTCCATTCTCGCCGAACAGAATATGGGCCGTGCCCATCATCGTGCCATTTATTTCATTGGACGCAATCCCGGCATCACTGTCAGCGAGCTGCTTGCCATTTTGAACATCACCAAACAAAGCCTTTCACGCGTGCTGTCGGCGCTAGTCGAGACCGGTCATGTCGAACAGCAGACCGGCCCGGAAGACAGGCGCCAGCGGCTGCTCTATCTGACCAAGACGGGAACCGAACTTGAATCACGACTGACCGAGGTACAGGGCCGCAGATTTGCAAGGGCCTATCGCGAGGCCGGCATGACAGCGGTGGAAGGTTTTCAAAAAGTTCTGCAGGGGCTGCTCGATTCCGAGACCCAGCAGCAGGCCGGCGATGTTGCGCGGTCCCGGCCACCTCGCGGGACCCCGGACAGATGACGTTATGCAGGCTCCAGTGACATGATGGACAACATCAAGGACACAGAAATCCAGCATATCCTTGTGATTGACGATGACGAGCGGCTGCGGCTACTGCTTCGCCGGTTCCTGGAGGAAAGCGGCTTTCGGGTCACCGATGTTGCGTCGGCCAGAGATGCGCGGCGGCTTCTCGGCAGCATCGCCTTTGACCTTCTGATCGTCGATATCATGATGCCGGGTGAAACCGGGCTCGAATTCCTGACGGACCTTCGCAAGGCGAGTGAAGTGCCAGCGTTGTTTCTGACAGCCATGGCAGAGACCGAACATCGCATCACCGGCCTTGAGTCAGGCGCAGACGACTATATGTCCAAGCCTTTTGAACCGCGCGAGCTGGTGCTCCGCATTCGATCGATTCTCGCGCGTGCCGCGGCGAGGCCGAGACAGGCAGGCAGCAGCATCGGGTTCGGGCCTTACAGTTTTGATCCGTCGACAGGCGTGCTGATGCACAGCAGCGGGCGCATCCACATCACCACAGCGGAGCAGAAACTTCTGGCCAGCTTTGCCTCGCACCCCGACACGGTGTTGTCGCGAGAGGATATCGCAACTGCAATGGACAGCAGCATGCGCGGCCGTTCAATCGATGTAGCCGTTGCCCGTCTTCGCGCGAAATTGGAGCCCGACCCACGCTTCCCGGTCTATTTGCAGACGGTCAGGAACAAGGGCTGGCTGTTGCGCACAGATAATCCGTCAGGGGGCATTAATGCAGCTTCGTGAGTATCTGCCAAAGACGCTGTTCGGGCGCATGCTGTCGATCATCCTCGTACCGATGATTCTGGTCCAGGTGATCACGATCTTCATTTTCTACGAAAGGCACTGGGACACCGTAACCCGCCATATGGCAAGCCAGCTCGCCGCTGAAATCGGACTTCTCGCCGACCGGCTTGGCAGCAGCCCTGACAAGGCCACCATCGACCTCATCCAGTCAACTGGCTGGAAATACTTCTCTTTTCCCGTTCAACACAACCCTGACGGCGTATTCTCTGGACCCAATGAAGGGCAACCAGAAAGCTATGCCGAGACGATGTTGCGGCTCGAGCTGAGCCACAGACTGACGCAAGACTGGCATGTCGACCTGGTCTCCGATCCAAACCTCATCTTTGTGGATCTGAAGCTGGATAACGGCATGATCCGGATCTACGCCAGCCGCAAGCGGATATTCTCTTCCACGAGCTGGACATTTTTCGGCTGGACGCTGGGGTCATCGATCCTGCTGTTTGCGGTGGCGTTGCTGTTCATGCGCGGACAGGTCCAGCCGATCCTGCGCCTTGCAAATGCGGCACGCGCGCTCGGGCTGGGGCGGCAGGCACAGGATTACCGGCTCGAAGGCGCGCGCGAGGTCAGGCTTGCCGGCCGCGCCTTTCAGGCGATGCGCCACAGGATCATGCGCCAGCTGAACGAACGCACCGAGATGCTAGCCGGGGTCAGCCATGACCTGCGAACGCCCTTGACGAGAATCCGGCTGCAGCTGGCGCTGATGGGCGAGACCGAAGATGCCCAGGCCATCCGTGCCGACCTTGTCGAAATGGAAGAGATGATCGACGCCTATCTCAGCTTTGCCGCAGGCGAAGGCGAGGAGCCGCCTGAAGATACGGACCTTCCGAGGATGCTAGAGCGCATCATCGCGACGACCCGTAACGCGCATGGCTATGAGATTACCTTCAAGCCCCCATCACCAGCGATACCGATCTTCCCGCTGAGGCGCAAAGCGATCAGGCGCGCCATTGAAAATGTTATCTCCAACGCCATCGCCTTTTCGAGCCAGGCGGAGATTTCGGTCAATTATCGCAATGACGAAGTGACCATCATCATTGATGACAATGGCGCCGGCATTCCGGCCGAACGGCGCACCGACGCGCTGCGGCCGTTTGTGAGACTGGAAACATCGCGGAACCGCCAGACAGGCGGAACCGGCCTGGGGCTTTCCATCACCAACGACATCATCCTTGGCCATGGCGGCGAGCTGACGCTCGACGACTCGCCATTCGGCGGGCTGCGCGTGATTATGAAACTGCCAGTTTGACCGGAAAGCCTAGTGCAGTCGGCTGCCGTCAGGTGCGTCGCTGTCTGGGGTGACAAGCACCACCTCACCACGTTCGTTGGCAACGCCGAGCGTGAGCACCTCGGACATGAACGGGCCGATCTGGCGCGGCGGGAAATTCACCACTGCCATCACTTTCTTTCCAACCAGCGTGTCGAGGCTGTATTGCTCAGTGATCTGGGCAGAGGATTTGCGCGTCCCGATCTCCGGACCGAAATCGATCACCAGCTTGATCGCAGGCTTGCGGGCCTCCGGAAAAGGTGCCGCTTCCACAACGGTGCCGCACCTGATGTCGATCTTCATGAAATCATCAAAACTTGCCAGCGGCGTAGCGGCTTCATTCTTGCTCATATCGTCTCCCCGGAGCTGAACACGGGTTATTGGTAACGGCCGCCGGGCCCGTTTTCAACCGGCCCCTGGTCGCCCGGATCATAAATTCCGCCAGCATTACCGTCTTCGCCATCGGATGGTGGGCGACCATCCAGAACGCGGAATGTCCGGCCCCATTCCTCAGCTGTGGCAAGGCGTTTGTCGATCTCCTTCAGGGTCATCGACAGGTCGGGGGTGTCGTCGGTACGCCAGACACGGGCCACCACCATGGCAACGCCGGCCACACCGCGGACCCGTGCTTCGCCGCGGAATCCTGCAAGATCATCACCCGCCATCCGCAGAAGCATACGTGTCGCCTGAAACAATGATTCGACAAGACGCAGACCCAGAACCGGATCGCGCCGTGCCGCAGATTCAAGCTGGATCATCTGCGCCCGGTGTGGCGCATAGACCTCGAACCGGTGCATCAGCGCTTCCATGATCTTGTCACGGATCGGCACCTCGCCGGCATCCTCGATATCAGCAAGACTTTCCAGAACCGCCTGGCGGTTGAGGCGCTCCAGCTGGTGCAGGATGAGGGCAGTGATGCTGCCCGATACGGCACGTGCCGCACTGGGGGCGATGCCAGCAGCGGCGGCAATTTCATCGATATGGAGGGCCCGAGGCGACATGTCGGCCAATTGCACCCAGGCAGCCTCGGCAAGTTTGTCCATCATTACGGTCGGTGTATCGGCGGAAGTCATTCCTGCACCCTCCAGTCAGCCTTTGTCTTTAAAGAGATGGGAGGAAACGGCATGCAGGTCAAGCGCTGTCAGGACCCGCTCTGCCGGTCAGCCGCCAAGTTCGACCGACCTGTCGCGCGCTGCGCGTATGGCCCTCTCCAGCAATGGCGCCATACCGTCTTCGGCCATCAGCACAGCCAGCGCCGCGGCGGTAGTGCCACCCTTGCTGGTGACATTGACGCGAAGCTGCGAGGGCGGGTCGTCGGATTCGGCAACCAGCGCGCCGGCACCGGACACGGTCGCTTCTGCCAGTTGCTTGGCCAGCGCAGGAGGCAAGCCAACCTCAATGCCAGCCGCCGTCATCACCTCGGCCAGCAGGAAGACGTAGGCCGGGCCGGATCCGGACACGGCCGTCACTGCATCCATCTGCGATTCGTCATCAAGAACCACAACCTCGCCAATGGCGCTGAGAAGCTGGCTGGCCAGCGCCGCCACATGGTCTGGAGCATCGCCGTTGTAGAGTGCCGTGATTCCCTTGCCGATGGCAGCGGGCGTGTTCGGCATCGAGCGCAGGACGAGAGCGCCCTCGCCAAGCCGCGCGCCGAGCCATGCTGTCGACAGACCTGCCGCGATTGACAGGAACGCAGTATCAGGCCCGGCCAGCGCGCCGAGGTCGGCAATCGCCTCTTCCATCATCTGCGGCTTGACTGCAAGCACGACCATGGTGGCGGCACGCCCACCGGCAGCCGCGTCGGCGACCGTGGCATGAAGCCGGACATTGTCGTGCGCTGACGTCCAGGCAAGATGGTCCTGCGCTGGTTCGATGATGGCAAATTCAGCATCAAGGCTGCTGTCGGCAAGCCAGCCATGAAGCATGGCGCTTCCCATCTTGCCGCAGCCAATGAGGGTAATGAGAGATTTCATCCTGTGAACGGGCGCGGCGCCGGCGGCGCTACGCCTCCCCCTCGGTGATCATCATCACCGCGGTCGCGGCGTCGCCTGCATTCAGCGCTCCCGTCACCACCTGATAGATGGCGGGATAAACCTGCTCGCACTCGCCAAGCATGATATCGACAACGTCCTCCACCTGCTCGGGCGTGGCACCGCCTGCCCCGCGAAGGGCAAGGGTATGGCGCAGCTCCAGCTCGCAGGTCGCCATATCAAGCGCCAGATGCCCGATATAGAGCTGCTGGTTCAGCAGCGCTGCAAGAAGGGCGATTTCACCGACCTGCGCCTGTTCCGCACGGACATCGATCCGGCAGACCACCTGCATCGTCTCTTCGCCATCCTGCCATGACACAGCAAGCTGGTAGTCGCTCCAGCGGCCTGGAATTTCGGCGATGATGGCATCCCTTTCCTGCTGGCGAACAAGCCAGTCATGCCGGGCGACAAACCTCGTCACGAGGTCGATCGGATGGGCCAGGACAGTATCGATGGTAGTTTGCGAGGGGGCCATATGGTCGGGGATCCCGAGTAGTGAGTTCCCCTTCAAAATGCCGCAACCAGAATGGCCTTTCAACACAATATTTAGTGGTCTTGTAGCAGGGTAGCCACATTAACTTGTGGATAACTTGACGAAATCAAGGATAAACAAAGGGTTCCGCGGCACGGCTCGCCGGGCGATAAAACTGCCATTGATTTTCGATGATATCGTCTGGCGGCCTGACAGCCGCGCCGGCGCGGAAAACCCGAGAATCAGGCCTTCCTTTTAAGAATCAGGTCTTCTTTGCGGCCGGCTTCCTTGCGGCTGTCTTTTTGGCAGCTGTCTTTTTGGCAGCTGTCTCTTTCGGGGCGGCCTTCTTTGTGGCCGGTCTGGACGCAGCGGCTGCAGGCATTTCGGCGAGCTGCGCCTCAAGAACGGCAATCCGCGCGGCCAATGCCTCGTGACGGGTCTGCAGGGCATCGTATTCCTCGCGGGTCACAAGACCGCTGGCGTTCTGATGCCGCTCTGTGCGCTGCTTTGCAATATTGTCGATCTCTTCCCTCAGCCCGCCAAGCGCCGTTGCCGCGCCGTTGGCCACCTGGGCGATGTCAGAGATGAATCGTGAACGGCCACGCATGGTCGGTCTCCACTGTTGTCCTGCACCTTATCTATGACATCTTGCCATGCTTTCCAATACCACGCTGCCGGCGAATGCGATAATGTGACGTGCCGGCGAAGGGCCGGCAGTCGACCAGCAACAGGGACGCAGCATGACCGGCCCCATCATCCTTCCCGAGTTTGATCCCTTTCTGTTCAATTTCGGCGGCTTTGGTATCCGCTGGTATGCGCTCGCCTATATCGGCGGGCTGCTTGGCGGTTATTGGATCCTGCGGCGCGAGGCAGCGCGCGCCGAAACACCGCTGTCCCCTGCCGCCGTCGACAGCTTGCTGAACCATGTTCTTCTCGGGGTGATTCTCGGCGGCAGGCTCGGTTATGTGCTGTTCTACAACCCGGGCCATTTTCTCGCCAACCCGGCCGATATCCTCAAGGTGTGGCAGGGTGGCATGGCCTTTCATGGCGGGCTGCTTGGCGTGACAGTCGCGATGTGGCTGTTTGCCCGCAGGCAGGGTGTCAATGTGCTTGCTGTCAGCGACCGGGTGGCGATGGTCACCCCGATCGGCCTGTTTCTGGGGCGCCTGTCGAATTTCATCAATGCCGAACTGCAGGGGCGGGTGACCGACGTGCCGTGGGCGATGGTTTTTGCCTATGGCGACGGGCTACCTCGCCATCCGAGCCAGCTTTACGAGGCAGGCCTCGAAGGGCTTGTCCTGGGCACGGTGATGCTGATTGGCGCAGGTCGCAAATGGCTGGCCCGTACCGGCACCATGACGGCCGTGCTGCTTGCCGGATATGGTCTGACACGCTTCCTTGTCGAATATGTCCGCGAACCCGACCCGCAGCTGGGACTGTTGGCCGGCTTCATCACCATGGGACAAATCCTGTGCCTGCCGATGATGGCGGCTGGCGTCTACCTTCTGTGGCGGCAGAAACGGTCATGACCGCCGAAGCGCCGAACAGCCTTGAGGACGAGATCCGCCGACGGATAGAGACTGACGGCCCGATGCCGTTCGAGACATATATGGCGGCCTGCCTCGGTGCGGCGCAAGCAGGCTATTACCAGACACGCGACCCGTTCGGCGAAGCCGGGGATTTTGTCACGGCGCCAGAAATTTCCGGCATGTTCGGCGAAATGTGCGGGCTCTTCCTTGCCCATATGTATGAACTTTCCGGCAAACCGGCGGACGCCGTAGTGGTCGAACTCGGCCCCGGCCGCGGCACGCTGATGCGCGACATGCGCCATGCATGGTCGGCGCTGATGCCGGAACTGGCGGCAGCCGAGCTGCATCTCGTCGAGACAAGCCCGGTGCTTCGCACCATCCAGAAAGACACCATTGGCGAATCTGCACCGGTAACCTGGCACGCAGACACGGACGAGCTGGTGGCAGCCACGAAGGGCCCGCTGTTCGGCATTGCCAACGAATTCTTCGATGCCCTTCCCGCGGCGCAGCTGATCTGGCGGGACGGCAGCTGGCATCATCGCATGGTCGGCCTCGTCAATGACCGCTTCGGCTTTGTAGATGGCGACGCGGCGACAGGCAGCCCAGCCCTTCCCGACGCGCCTCAGGACGGCATGGTGGCCGAACTCTGTCCCCAGGCGGACCTTGTGACCGCGGCCCTGGCCAGATCGGTGGCCGCTCGTGGCGGTGCCATGCTGGTGATTGATTACGGCCGAGACGGCAATCCCGGTGATTCGGTTCAGGCTGTGGCGGCACACAAGCCTGTCGATCTGTTTCACGAGCCCGGACAGGCCGACCTGTCGCATTGGGTCGATTTTGCCGCGCTGCGCCGGACCGCCGAATCACAGGGCGCGCGGCTGATCGGGCCGGTGGCGCAGGGGCGTTTCCTGATGCGGATCGGTCTGGCCATGCGCGCCGAGCAGGCTGGAACAGATGCAAGTCCGGAAGAGCGGCGTACCCTGCTGGCCGCCATCGACAGGCTGACAAGTCCGGCTCAGATGGGCGAGGTCTTCAAGGTCGCGCTTCTGGTGCCTGCCGGCACCGGCCAGCCACCCGGCTTCGAGACGGAGGGTTCCTCATGACCGGCTTTATCATGGCGGGCGAGAAAACGGGCGAGGTGCCACACCTTGTGCATCAACCAACTGCAAGACGGGCAAGGCATGGCTTCTTCGGCTGCGCCGGCGGGGTCAGCAGCGGCGTGTATGACAGTCTGAATTGCGGCTTCGGATCGGATGATGATACAGCACTTGTCACGCAGAACCGTGACCGTGCGGCAGGTGCCATGGGCCTGCGCCCTGACCGCCTTGCCGCCGTGTGGCAGGTCCATAGTGCCGATGCCGTCATTGCCACAGGCGGCGCACCTTCCGATCGGACGCAACTGGCCCGCGCTGACGGGCTGGTCACTACCGAACGTGGGCTGGGGCTTGCAATCCTGACAGCTGACTGCCTGCCGCTGTTGATGGTCGACCGCGATGCTGTGGTGATCGGCGCCTGCCATGCCGGCTGGCGCGGGGCTGCCGACGGCATCGTAACCTCGACGGTGACACTGATGCGGGACAGAGGCGCGCGCGACATCACCGCGCTGATCGGCCCGACCATACGCCAGCCGAGCTATCAGGTCGGGGCCGACATGCGCGAGGCCTGCCTTGCCGCGGTGGAAACCGGCATCCGCGACGCCGCCGCTTCATGCTTTATCGATGATGAGAACGGCCGCTTCCGGTTCGACCTTCCAGCGTTGGTACGCCATCAGCTTGTAGAGGCCGGCGTGACCGATATTGCGGATTGTGGGCAGGACACCTATCCGATGCCGGATCATGACTCTGGTTCCAATGACGCCGATTCTTTCCGATTCTTTTCGCACAGGCGCGCCACACATGCTGCAGATGCCGATTGTGGGCGCCAGATCGCGGTCATCGCACTTGCCGATTGATCGGCACCTTTCCTGTTGAAAGAGGAACCCAAGAACATGCCGCATCTATATATTTTTCTAGGGCTTCTGTTCATAGGGCTATTCGCCAGCTGCTTCATGGGCTGACTGGCAGCTGGGCAAAAAAGTTACAAAAGCATGACAGCTGCCCTGTTAACGGCTTGCCCCGCGGATAGGGGGTTGCTATCAACAATCCGGTTAGACGGTGGTGGCCGTACCAGCCTCGCTGCAGTCCCCGGCCATCGGGAAATCATTGGGTCTCAACTGGATCTCGGATGAAAATTCTCTCCTGTAACAGCAACCGTCCGCTAGCCGAGGCGATTGCAGCCTATCTTGATGTTCCCCTTACCAAGGCCGATGTGCGGCGGTTCGCCGACATGGAGGTTTTCGTCGAAATCGGCGAGAATGTTCGCGGCGAGGATGTGTTCGTCATCCAGTCCACCTGCTTTCCGGCCAACGACAATGTCATGGAACTGCTGGTCGCGCTCGACGCGCTGCGCCGTGGCTCGGCCCGCCGGATCACCGCGGTGCTGCCCTATTACGGCTATGCACGCCAGGACCGTAAATCGGGGCCGCGTACGCCAATCTCGGCCAAGCTGCTGGCCAACCTGATCACATCTGCCGGTGCCGACCGCGTGCTGACGATCGATCTGCATGCCGGCCAGATACAGGGTTTTTTCGATATTCCGACGGATAACCTGTTCGCCGCCCCGGTCTTTATCGAGGACATTCGCACCCGCTATGATGGTGCCGAGCTGATGATCGTCTCGCCCGATGTCGGTGGCGTGGTGCGCGCCCGCTCGCTCGCACGGCGGCTTGAGGCCGACCTCGCCATCATCGACAAGCGCCGCCCCAAGGCCGGTGTGTCGGAAGTGATGAACATCATCGGCGATGTCGACAAGCGCCATTGCATCATGGTCGATGACATTGTCGATTCCGGTGGCACGCTCTGCAACGCCGCCGCGGCGCTGATAGACGCCGGCGCGATCAGCGTCGATGCCTATGTCACCCATGGCGTGCTGTCTGGCGGAGCCGTCAGCCGCGTTGCTTCCTCGCCGCTGAGCTCGCTGGTAACGACGGATTCAATTCCTGCCACCGAAGCCGTGCGTGTGGCGCGCAATGTACGCCATCTGTCAGTCGCACCACTGCTTGGCGAGGCCATTCGCCGGATCAATGAGGAACGCTCGGTCTCGACGCTGTTCTAGGCACACAGATCACCGCCTCCGCATCCCCCTTTTTCCTTGAGTTTTCGGTGTAGTCCGCCTATACCACGCGCTGCTGTGCACCCCTGGAGGCACAGCCATTTGCAAGCAAGGAGCAATGCAATGTCTGACACTACAACCATAAGCGCTTCCGAGCGCGAACGGGTCGGTAAGGGGTCCGCCCGTGCGGCACGCCGCGCAGGTCTGGTCCCTGCCGTCATCTACGGCAACAAGCAGGATCCCGTCGGGATCACCATGGTTTCCCGTGAAATCACCAAGATCGTTCACCAGCCCGGTATTTTTGGCCGTCTGCTGGAGATCGAGGTCGGCGGCAAAAAGTCGACCGTGCTGACGCGTGATATCCAGTTCCATCCGGTGAACGACCAGATCATGCATATGGACTTTCTTCGGGTCTCGCAGAGCGCCACCGTCGCTGTTGCCGTCCCTGTCGAGTTCATCAACGAGGACAAGTGCCCGGGCATCAAGATCGGCGGCGTCCTGAACGTTGTCCGCTATGAGGTTGAACTGAACTGTCCGGCCACAGCAATCCCTAAGAAAATCATTGTTGATCTCGACGGTGTGAAGATCGGCGACTCGATCCATATCAGCGCCATTCCGCTTCCTGAGGCCGTCACCCCGACCATCACCGACCGCGACTTCACCGTGGCCACCCTGGCATCGCCGGGCGGTGGCGTGAAGAACGAGGACGAAGAGGTCGAGGAGGAAACCACGGAAGAAGGCGGCGAGGAAGAGTAAGCCTCACGCGGGTTTTCCGCACCTACCGAAACTGTCAGGCCGGGCGTGATCGTCCGGCCGCACAGTTTGAACCACCGAGCGTGACATGCTGTTGTTCACAGGCCTTGGCAATCCGGGACAGGACTATTCTGGGAACCGGCACAATGCCGGTTTCATGGCTCTCGACGTGCTTGCCGAACGGCATGGCTTCTCCGCATGGAAGGCCAGAGGTGGCGCACAGACTGCCGAAGGACGCCTCGGCAGCCACAAAATTCTCGCCATCAAACCGCAAAGCTATATGAACAAGTCCGGTCTTCCCGTGGCCGAGGCGGCGCGTTTCTGCAAGATTCCGCCCGAGAACATTTTTGTCTTCTATGACGAGATTGATCTGGCGGCTGGCAAGATCAGGGTGAAATGCGGCGGCGGGCATGGTGGTCACAACGGCATCCGCGACATAGACCGGCATCTCGGGACAGATTACTGGAGGGTCCGGATCGGTGTCGGCCGTCCGGAGCAGGTTATTCCGGGATCGCGGATCGATATCCACAAATGGGTGCTGATGGATTTCACTGCATCCGAGCGCAATGGATGGCTTCCCGATCTGTTGCGTGCCATGGCTGATGAAGCGCCGCTGCTGGCAGCGCATGACGAGGGCAGTTTTATGAGCCGGGTCGCACATCTGGCACCGGCACCAAAAATACAGACATCCGAATCAGAGACGGGGACAGGCCCGGACGGCAAGGAGACATAATGGGTTTCAACTGCGGAATTGTAGGCCTTCCCAATGTCGGCAAATCGACACTGTTCAACGCCCTGACGGAAACCGCTGCGGCCGAGGCAGCGAATTATCCCTTCTGCACGATCGAGCCGAATACCGGCCGCGTTGCCGTGCCTGACCCGCGGCTCGACCAGCTTGCGGCGCTCGCCAGCTCGGCAAATGTGATCGCCACACAACTTGAATTCGTCGACATCGCCGGCCTCGTGCGGGGTGCCTCCAAGGGAGAGGGGCTGGGCAACCAGTTCCTTGGCAACATCCGCGAGGTTGACGCCATTGCCCACGTACTCCGCTGTTTTGAGGACGAGGACATCACCCATGTCGACGGGTCGGTCGATCCGATCCGTGATGCGGATACGGTCGAGACAGAGCTGATGCTTGCCGACATCGATTCGCTGGAACGCCGGATGACAGCGCTGGTGAAAAAGTCTCGCGGCGGGGACGCCCTTGCCAAGAGCGACCTCGCGCTGATGGAAAAACTCCTGCCACAACTGTCCGACGGTGTGCCGGCTCGGCGCAACTCCGGACTGACCCAGTCGGAAGAGGAGCGGCTTCCACAGCTTCAGCTGCTGACGTCCAAGCCTGTTCTTTACGTATGCAATGTTGCCGAGCACGAGGCAGCAACCGGCAATGAGCATACTGCCGCGGTGGCTGCCCATGCGAAAAGCGTTGGTGCCGCCCATGTAACCGTTTCCGCCGCCATCGAATCCGAAATCGCGCAGCTGGATGCGGATGACAAGGTTGAATTCCTTGCCGAACTGGGGCTGGAAGAAGCCGGTCTTGCAAGACTGATCCGCGCCGGTTACGGGCTGCTGGACCTTCTGACCTTCTTCACGGTCGGCCCGAAGGAGGCTCGTGCCTGGACCGTCGTGGCGGGCGCAACGGCCCCGCAGGCGGCCGGTGTGATTCATACCGATTTCCAACGTGGCTTCATCCGCGCCGAAACCATTTCCTTTGACGACTACATCACCTGCAATGGTGAAAGCGGTGCGCGCGATTCCGGAAAACTGCGAATCGAAGGATCGGATTACCGCGTTGTCGACGGAGATGTTTTCCATTTCCGCTTTAATGTGTAATAACACCCTTTCGATCAGGGGTGACAGAATGACGCAGACGATTAAGATTGAGGCCGAGGACGGCCACACACTCGATGCAGCCGTTGCGGGCGACCCGGGTGCCGCGCGTGGCGGCATTGTCATACTGCAGGAAATTTTTGGCCTGAACGGGCATATTCGCGACCTTCCCCGCCGCTTTGCGGAAGCAGGATACTATGCCGTCGCACCTGCCATGTTCGACCGCGCAGAGCCCGGTGTGGAACTTGATTATGATGCCGCCGGCAAAGAACGCGGCATCGCCCTGAAGAACGCTGTGGATGCAGATGCCCTGTTCGATGTTTCAGCCTCCATCCGTGCCGCCGCAGCGGCAGGTCCGGTCAGCGTCGTCGGGTTCTGTTGGGGTGGATCACTTGCCTGGCGTGCGGCCACCTGCCTGAACGGCGTTGCCGGCGCTGTATCCTATTATGGTGGCGAGCTGCCATCGAAAGCAGGGCTTGTCGCCCACTGCCCGGTGCTGGCGCATTTCGGCGAGCATGACCAGACCATTCCGATGGAGGGCGTGAACACCTTCATCAAGGCGCAGGCCGACGCCGACCCGGCTGTTATTTCCCATATCTATGATGCCGATCACGGCTTCAATTGCGACGCGCGCGGCCAGTTCGACGCCAGTGCTGCAGAAATTGCATGGGAACGCACCCTCGCCTTCCTTGACAGGGTCAGCCGCTAGGCCATCTGCTCGTCCGTTCTGAAGGCAACAAAAAACCCCCGGTCTTGACCGGGGGTTTTGTTTTGTCTGTCTGGTGCGCCCTGTGGCGCGCCGCCCTTTGCGGACCCGAATCTTAGTGAAGATCCGCCCAGACACGGCGCTTGGCGAAGTAGGACATCACCAGGAAGATCGACAGGAAGAACACCGCGGCAACACCAATCCGCTTGCGAACCTCGAGCTTCGGCTCGGCGGACCACATCAGGAAGTTGGTGACATCGGCGGACAATCCCTCGGGCGTCGTCGGTGACCCGTCGGCATATTCCACATCATCGCCATAGATCGGCTGCGGCATCGCGATCAGATTGCCCGAATAGGCATTGTTGTAATGCATGCCATCCGGAACATCCTGATTGGTCGGCGCATCCACATAGCCAAGAAGCAGGCTGTAGAGATAGTCCGGTCCGTTAGCGCGGGCCTTGGCAATCAACGACAGATCTGGCGGCATCGCACCGTTGTTGCTGGCGCG
The DNA here is from genome assembly GCA_022425565.1 of Alphaproteobacteria bacterium. Lineage (GTDB taxonomy): Bacteria > Pseudomonadota > Alphaproteobacteria > Puniceispirillales > Puniceispirillaceae > UBA8309. Next base: position 7,236 of record JAKMFG010000067.1, on the reverse strand, counting down.
GGCCTCGTTGTCGTTCCGGTAAGGGTTCGGGATGATATCGGCCGGACGTGCCGGACGCATGAACATCTCGCCCTCGTCATCCGGACCGTCCATCACCTCGTATTCGGCAGCGATGGCCTTGATCTCGGCTTCGTTATAGCCAAGGTCGGCAAGGTTACGGCACGCGATATAGTCGATCCCCTGACAGCCTGCACAGACATCCCGGTAAACCTGGAAGCCGCGCTGCAGGGCGGCCTTGTCGAAATAGCCGAAGGGCCCGGTGAAGCTCCATTCACCGGCCTGCAGCTTGACGTCGCCCCCTCCCGCCGACATGGCAGGTGAAGCAAGGCCGATCATGGCGGCAATCGCTGTAACCGAAGCGATCAGAAACTTGCGCATCAGGCCACTCCCCTCGCTGTCGCCAGCACCGGTTCGGAAATCGACTTCGGCAGTGGTTTTGTTGTCTCGAACACGCTCAGCATCGGCAGGATCACCAGGAAGTGCAGGAAATACCATGCGGTGGCGAGGCGCGAGAGCAGAACATAGATGCCCTCGGCCGGCATGCCACCGAGATAGCCGAGAAGGATGCAGTCGATGAACAGCAGCCAGAAGAAGATGCGGAACACCGGACGGAACCGTGCCGAGCGGACCGGCGAGCGGTCGAGCCACGGCAGGACGAACAGCACGAAGATCGCGCTGAACATCAGCAGCACGCCGCCGAGCTTGTCCGGCACCGCACGCAGGATCGCGTAGAACGGCAGGAAATACCATTCAGGAACGATATGCGCCGGGGTCTGCATCGGGTTGGCCGGAATGTAGTTGTCCGGGTGGCCCATGGCGTTCGGGAAGAAGAACACAGCCACTGCCAGCAGCAGCAGGAACATCGCGATCCCGACCATGTCCTTCATCGTGTAGTAGGGATGGAAGGATATGGTGTCCTGCGGCCCCTTGGCATCGATGCCGATCGGGTTGTTAGAGCCGAAGCGATGCAGTGCCACGATGTGCAGAACAACCACGCCGGCAATCAGGAACGGCATCAGATAATGAAGCGAGAAGAACCGGTTCAATGTCGGGTTATCGACCGAGAAGCCTCCCCAGAGGAAGACCACAATGCTCTCGCCAACAAACGGGATGGCCGAGAACAGGTTGGTAATCACCGTCGCGCCCCAGAAGCTCATCTGTCCCCAGGGAAGAACGTATCCCATGAAGGCCGTTGCCATCATCAAAAGGAAGATAACGACACCAAGCATCCACAGCAGTTCGCGCGGGGCCTTGTAGGAGCCGTAATAAAGTCCGCGGAACATGTGAATGTAGACGACGATGAAGAAGAAGCTCGCCGTGTTCATATGGATGTAGCGGATCAGCCAGCCATGATTAACGTCGCGCATGATGCGCTCGACCGAACCGAAGGCATGGTCGATATGGGCGGTGTAGTTCATCGCCAGCACAATGCCGGTGACGATCATGATCACCAGCGCAAGACCGGCAAGAACACCGAAGTTCCACATGTAGTTGAGGTTCTTCGGAACGGGATAGTCGTACTTCTCGTGATCAAGCATCGAGAACACGGGAAGACGGTGGTCAATCCACCGCACGACCGGATTCGAGAATTTTTCAGCAGACATGGAACCAATAGCCTCCAGTGAAACTGTCAGATCAACCGATGCGGATCACGCCGTCGGAAAGAAAGGAATAAGGTGGAACCTCGAGATTTGTCGGCGCAGGACCTTTGCGGATCCGGCCGGAGGTATCGTAGGGCGAGCCGTGGCACGGGCAGAACCAGCCGTCATACTCGCCTTTGACCTCGCCGGTCTTCTGACCGAGCGGGACACAGCCGAGATGGGTGCATACGCCAAGAACCACGAGAAGCTCGGGTTTTTGAACGCGGGTCTCGTCCTCTTCCGGATCACGCAGCTCAGCGCTGTCGATCGCGTTTGCACGCATAATTTCGTCAGCGGTCCGGTGACGGATGAAAACAGGTTTGCCACGCCAGGTAACCGTGATGGCCTGACCTTCCGCGATCTTCGAGACATCTACCTCGGTGCTGGCCAGTGCCAGCGTATCAGCGGCCGGGTTCATCTGGTCGATCAGCGGCCAGACAACAGCAGCACCACCCACCGCGCCCATGGCGTAGGTCGCGACGACGATGAAGTCACGACGATCGGGCTCGTGACCATCGACGTCCGAAGCCCCGGGCTTCGAGTTCGTATTTGCCATTTTTCCCTCTTTCAAAACAGCCCCACACATTCCCGCACGCGGTCCGAAACGGACCACCACGGAAATCTCCCTCCAGGCTCCTGCCGGGCGGCAGCGGCATGACATGTAAGGCACCTTCAGTCAGCCGCCGACGTTCTAGCATGAGACACCCCGGTATTGCAGTAGATATTGCCATGAAATACGAAAAAATAAGCGCGCTATCCGTCGCACCCCGCGAACCGGACGGACGGTGGCTGCCACAGGCTCAGGGCCAGCGCACCTCTGGCGGCAGGCTCATCAGGATTGCCTCGATATTTCCGCCTGTTTTCAGCCCGAAAAGCGTGCCCCGGTCATACAGCAGGTTGAACTCGACATAGCGTCCGCGCCGGACCAGCTGATGGTGCCGGTCGGCCTCGTCCCAGCTGCGGTCCATGCGCGATCGCACGATTCCCGCATAGCCCTGGTGAAACGCCTCGCCGACATCGCGGGTAAAGGCGAAATCGGCATCGCGGTCGCCGCTGTCCAGATTGTCATAGAAAATTCCGCCGGCGCCGCGAGGCTCCTGCCGGTGTGGCAGATAGAAATACTCGTCACACCATGCCTTGAAGCGAGGGTAATACTCCGGGTCGTGGTCATCACAGGCCTGCCGCATTGCTGCGTGGAACGCGTCTCCCGCCGCGCCGTCGGGAAAGATCGGTGTCAGGTCGCCGCCACCGCCAAACCAGGCCTTGGTCGTGACAATAAAACGGGTGTTCATATGCGCCGCCGGCACATGCGGATTACGCGGGTGCGCAACCAACGAGATACCCGATGCCCAGAAGGTGCCATCTTCGCCTGCGCCGGGAATACGCTCGCGAAATTCCTCGGAAAAGGCGCCATGCACAGTCGAGATATTTACCCCGACTTTTTCAAAAACACGGCCATGCATGACGCTCATCACACCACCACCGCCGCCGTCACGCTGCCAGGCCTTGCGCTCGAAACGGCCAGGCTCGAGACCGTCCTGCCGCGATTCGGGACATTCCCCCTCGATCGTCTCGAAAGTGGCGCAGATCGAATCGCGAAGGCTGGCGAACCATTCGGCAGCAGCAGTTTTCTGGGCGTCAAACTTCTGGCCGTCGAACTTCTGAGAGTCGAACGCACCTTCCTGCGGATGTGTCGTGCTGTCATTCATGATGGCGGTGATCCATACTTGTCAGCCTGGCGTCATGGCAAAATCGATCAGGTCCTGCCTTGAGGGTGCGAAATCCTGTTCGACCCAATGGGCTTCGGCAGCGCGTAACATCTCTCCCAAGCGCGGCCCCTTGTCAACGCCATGCGACAATAAATCGGCAGCAGCCAAAGGGAATTCCGGAGGCCTCCAGGATGCCAGTGTGGCGAGATGATCCGGGTCGGCGGCACGGCCGCACCGCGCCGCGGCAACCACCAGCATCGCTGCTGGCGGCAGCTGGTCACGTACCATGACATAAGCGCCCTGCTGCCAGCCAGGCCCGGTCAGCAGCGCCGCCGTCTGTGCCGGATCATCGGAATCCAGACCGGCAAAAAGCCGGCTGTCCTGCCGCGACAGCCGCAACCGCTGCGCCAGAACAGGCGCACGTCCCGGGGCTGTCAGCGCAGCAAGTCTGACGATCCATGCATGAAACGGGTCGATCCCGGCGTCAAATCCCGCCTTGTCTGCAAGATGGTCCAGATGCTCGAGCTCCAGCATCACGCCAAGAGCATGCGCCGCAATGCCGGTATCCTGCAAAAGCCGCATTCCCGCCACACCATCATTCATGCCGAACAGCCGGCGGCACTCCGCAGCGACGCGCTCGCCAGACAGATGCGCAGCTGTTCCAGCTGCATCACGCAGGGCAGCAGCGGCATCAGGATCGATACCTGCCGACCCGAACCGTGGCAGGAAGCGGCAATAGCGCAGCATGCGCAGCGCATCCTCTTCCACGCGCTGCGCGGCAGTTCCAGCAAAACGCAGGATGCCGGCCTCGAGATCGGCGATACCACCAAGCGGATCGTCAATCTGGCCGTCAGCGTCGATATAGATGGCATTGATGGTGAAATCCCGACGCAACGCATCAGCCTTCCAGTCGTCGCTGAACCCAACCACGGCATGCCTGCCGTCAGTCTCGAGATCGACCCGGGTTTGTGTCACCTCGATGGGCCCGCCCCAATCCGGACTGGCCCCATCCAAACGGGCCCCATCCAAACGGGTCGGGCTCAGCACCGTCACTGTGCCGTGCGACAGCCCGGTCTCAATCACGCGAAGTCCGTCGGCGCGGCAGGCATCGGCAAATGCATCGATCGGCACGGCGACGGCCATGTCGATATCGCCGATCGGCAGGCTGGCCAGCCAGTCACGGACCGCACCGCCGACAATCCTCGCCTCATACCCTTGCATGCGCGCCAGTGCAAACAGCCGTTCAGCCAGTGACGGCACCGGAAAAGCGGCTGCGCCAGGCTCAGTCGTTGCCGCCATCCGCTCCTCCGGAAAAATTCCCCGACGAGATTTTTCCGTCCTTCAATGTCGCCGGCTCATAAGCCGTCCAGGGGGCCGATGCTCCGCTTTCAAGAAGCACGGCGCCGACGAAGAACACCGCAAGACCGACAAGTGCCCCAATGACATGCGAGATATCGATTCCTGAAGTCTTGTGCGGGATTTCACCGCGTGCCCTGGCCCGGCGTGCCTGAACCATCTTCACAAGGCTCATCACCAGAATGGCCGCCATGATGGCAATGGCAATGATGATATAACGACGCATGATCAGTCCCTTCTGCTACCGGTCCCTGCTGTCCGCGACATCCGCTTGCCGAGGTCGACAAGAATAGAAGCCGAAAGACCCCAGATATTATACTGGTTATCCTCGATCACCCACACCTCGCGGCGCTGCCCCTCGCGGATATAGCTTTGCCTGACATGCCGCTGCGGGTCGATCAGCGGGGCCAGCGGCAGGACGAGCACCTGCGCCACCTCATCCGGTGCAGCGCAAAGCGTCACGTCGGCATCAACAAGCCCAACGACCGGTTGGACGACAAACCCCACCGGGCTCTTTACCGTGTCCAGACCACCCAGAATTTCAACATGTGATCTCGGCAAGGACACCTCTTCATCCGCCTCGCGCAGCGCTGTCGCCACCAGATCAGGGTCGGCGGCATCGACCTTGCCGCCCGGAAAGGCGATCTGGCCCGCATGATGGGCCAGATGATGCGCCCTTTCTGTCATGATCACATGCCAGCCATCCCGGCGTTGCATCAGCCCGACAAGCACCGCCGACGGCCGCCCCGCCGTCTCGTGGAGCCGCACAGGCACAGGATTGAGACGGTCAGTTTCCAGAAGAAGGCGGGCCATGTCGGTCACCGTTCCTCTCCCTCCAGCGCAAAGAAAACCCCGCCGCTCCAGACACCCAGCAGACCGTCCGGTCCGGGCTGACTCATTTCGGCGAGCTCATAGAATACCGGCCTTGCCACCAGCGCCTCGAGCCCGTCGCGCACCATGATGTAGGGACGGAGGTCATCGCCACCTTGCGGCGGCATGCGCATGGCCAATGCGTTGTCCGGGCCGAGGTGAACCTCGTCATCGACATTCGTGCGGAAGGTCAGCTGCCGTGTCTCGCCCTCGCCGCTGACGGCAAGCGAGGTGACAATAAAGGGCGCGTCCTCAACGTCGATGCGACCCCGCTCCACCGGTGTCACCAGCCAGTAGCTGCCGTCGGCCTCGCGCCGCAACACGGTTGAAAACAGCTTCACCAGCGCCGGACGGCCGATCAGCCCGCCTTCATGGTACCAGCTGCCGTCAGCGGCGATACGGATATCAAACTCCTGCGGTGTCGGCTGGCGCAGTTCCTTGAATGCCCGGTCGTGCTCGACAGCCTTACCGGAGCCCGCCGCCCCGCCGGCATCTGTGTCTTGATTATTCATCATGACGACAGTCTAGCGTGAAGACAGGCGAAGAAACATTCCCTGCAGGCAAATTTTCGGGCGGCGTATCGTCACCCGTTGCCCGTCCTGGGGCGCATCTGCTGTTGACGGGAAATTAACCTTGATGTGACAGAATGGCTGTTGGGCCAATTCATAAATGGTGGGAATGCGCCCACCCACACCCGCAATTCAAGGGACTCCTCGACAGGCAGGAGACTGATGCGCGCGCAGATTGCCATCACCCGCAACGGCATCACTCAGGCAAGTGCCGACAAAGCCCCGCCGGAAGGCGGCGTGCTCGCTCGGCGGACAAACGGTGATTTCCTGATCTCGCTGCACCGGCATGTGAGCGAGACCGCCCTTATCCAGATGATGCGCTCGCTCCGCGCGCTCGACCCAAGCTTCGAGATGAGTCTTGAAATGGCAGGAAACATCACCCGTCACCTGTCACGCCAGGATGCCTGCCTGCGGCTTGCCCTGCGTGCGCTTGGCATTCTCGAACGGGTGAACGAGCCGCTCTTCATGAGCAACCTCGAGATCTATGACCGCAAGCGGCCACCCGCAGGCATGCGCTCGCAGAACCTTCTTCGCCTGGCGGAACTGGATTTTACCGGCAAGGACGCGCCGACAGCGCTTCTCGAAGTCAGCGCCGCGGCAATCGAGAATCTGGTCTCGGTCGGGCAGAACAGGTCGATGCGGCTGTATTTCCTGGCTCTCCCCGGGGAGACGGACTGGCCGGCGGGAGTGCCGGCCACTGGCGCCCCTCTCGACGATGAGTTCGACACACCATGCGGACGATGGCTGTCTATCATTTATGATGCAACCTTTGCGGTACAGGCCCCGCTTTACCACCACGGCTTTGTCAGGATCGATGGCGGCGCGCTGAGGCCATTCCAGCGATTTATCTATCCGATCACGCCACAAAATGAACGCCCCAGCAATTTCCGGGTCCTGTCCACAGCCGAGATCAGCGAAAGCCCCGACCTGACAATCATCTGACAACAGGATTTGCACACTGATTTTTGCCAAAACAGCATTTTATCCCATTAAACACCCAAGTTTTTGATCAAAAAACCATCATTTTAATCAATATCATATTGATATTTCAACATTTTAATAACTTCATGCAGATAAAATGCACTCCTTGGC